>JBDHQG010000004.1:0-26742 GCA_039806925.1 Limisphaerales bacterium | reverse complement strand
GCCTCGAACACCGCCGCGTCCGGTTTCGCCAGCTTCACATCTTTGAAGGTCATGGTGACGGGCGTTCCGTTTTGGATGCTCTCGATTTTCAACGGAAAACTCTTCATGTCCGTCGCGTTCCAGACCGTGGATTCGTGTTTCTGTCCCTGATCATCCGTCACCACCACCTTGTTCTTCACGCAGGGATGGCCGTCGAGGGTTTCCTTGCCCAGCTCCGTTGTTTCCACTTTAAACTTCGCCGGATCACCCGCCCCGTCGCCTTCCTGCAACGCCATCTCCACATGCGATTGGAAACCCGGATACACCAGGCACGACAGCTTCTTGTCCGGCCGGGAAATCACAATCATCTCGCCCATGCCCATCGCCTTCATTTGCGCCGCCTGCTCCGGTCGCATCGGCGTGCCCTTCGCCTGGGTCAGGTCCATCTCGAAGCGCGACTTGCCGTCAAGGAACGCCAGCTTTCCCGGCATGACCATCGGCTCCGGGTTGTTGCCCATCTTGGTCGCCATCTCGATGGTTGCGGAGAATCCCGTGTGCTCACCGAAGAGCCTGGCCATCGCGCCGCCGAGGTTCGGGCCTTTGGGACCGCCCATTCCGCCGCCGCCACCGGGGCCGAACTGCGCCGGAGTTTCCATCGTTGCGGCCAGAAACAGCAGCGCCGCGGTCCAGAGGGTCACGATTTTCATAACTTTGATTCGATGTGTTGGTTGATGCGAACTCAATGCCGTCCTACCAGAACCCACCAGCCAGACCAACCGAATTCCGAGACCAATCATCCGCCGGGCACATTTGGAAGACGCGTCGCTCGAAAGATGAATCCTTCCGCCACCCACTCCATCGCCGGAACAATGCAGAAGATAATTGTAAACTGAAGCCTGACGCGCCCATCGGACAGGCTTCTATGTCCCACTGCATCGTTCCCGGCTCAGGGCTTCCTCATGACACATCGCCTTGAACAAATTTGGCATTGAAGCGTCTGCAAACGTTGGGCTTTGCTTGAATCCATAACCAAACACTCCGCCATGAACACCAGTGCTCTTCGCTCCCTCCGGTTCACTCTCGCCGCTGCCGCCGTGGTAATGGCCGCCGCGTCGCTCCCCGCCGCCGACTGGCCACAATATCGCGGGCCCAACGCCAATGGCGTCACCGACGAAAAGATCCAAATCACCTGGCCGGCCAACGGCCCGAAGCAGCTCTGGAAGGCCCCGATGACCGCCGGCTTCAGCACGTTCGCGGTCGGCGGCGGCAAAGCCTACACGCTCGTCACCCGCGAAATCGACGGCGTGAAAAATGAAACCTGCCTCGCGCTGGACGCCGATTCCGGCAAGGAACTCTGGGCCACGCCGCTGGGCTACACGAAGCTCGACGGCGGCGGCGACACCGGCGCGCCTGGCAACTCCGGCGGCGACGGCCCGCGCTCCACGCCGACCGTCGATGGCAACCGCGTGTATGTGCTCAGCGCCGGACTGGTGCTGTTCTGCATGGATGCCCGGAACGGCAAAACTCTTTGGAAGAAGGAGCTCATCAAGGAACATGGCGCGAAGAACATCACCTGGCAGAACGCCGCGTCGCCCTTGCTCGAAGGCGATTTGCTCTTCGTCTGCGCCGGCGGCTCCGGACAATCCCTGCTCTGCTTCCATAAGGCCGCTGGCGCGCTCGTCTGGAAGGGCCAGAGCGACGCCATGACCCACGCCACGCCGATCGCCGCGACGATTCTCGGCCATCGCCAGATCATCTTCTTCACGCAAAGCGGCCTCGTCTCGGTCGTCCCTGGCACTGGAGATGTGCTCTGGCGTTACAACTTCCCTTACCGCACTTCCACCGCTGCATCACCCGTCGTCGGCGGCGACATCGTCTTCTGCTCCGCCGGTTACGGCGTCGGCGCGGGCGCGGTGAAAATCACGAAGGAAGGTGACAAGTTCAAAGCCACCGAGATCTGGCGCAAGTCGAACCAGCTCATCAACCACTGGAGCAGCTCCGTGTATCGCGATGGCCATGTCTACGGGCTCTTCGGCTTCAAGCAGTGGGAAAAAGTTCCGCTCCAGTGCGTGGACATTGCCACCGGCGAGGTGAAGTGGTCAAAGGACGGCTTCGGCCAGGGCGGCACCATCCTCACGGACGGCCATCTCGTCACGCTCGCGGAAAACGGCGACCTCGTCGTCGTCGAAGCTTCGCCCAAAGCCTGCAACGAAACCGCGCGCACCAAGGCCGTCACCGGCAAATGCTGGAACAGCGTCGCGCTCGCCAACGGCCGCATCTACGCCCGCAGCACCAAGGAAGGCGTCTGCCTCGACGTCTCCCGCGCGACCGCCGCGAAGTAACTTCCGTTTTCCACCTGACGTCCGTTCCGATTCCGGGCATTGCCCTCGCGCGAGGGCGATGCCACGATGATTCCGTTCCCGCAATCCGACTCATTGCATGACGGAATCATCTGCCGCCCCCGCGCCACGCCGCGCCGCGATCGTGTTCATCTTCATCACGGTCGTGCTCGATGTCCTCGCGCTCGGCATGATCATTCCCGTGCTGCCGCGGCTCGTCGCCGGTTTCCTCGGCAACGACACCGCGCGTGCCGCCGAAATGTTCGGCGTGTTCGGCACCGTCTGGGCGCTCATGCAATTCTTCGCCTCGCCCGTGCTCGGCGCGCTTTCGGATCGCTTCGGACGCAGGCCGGTCATTCTCACCTCGAACTTCGGCCTCGGGCTCGACTACCTGCTGATGGCCTGGGCGCCGACGCTCGGCTGGCTCTTCGCCGGACGCGTCATCTCCGGCATCACCGCCGCGAGCATTCCCACGGCGTACGCCTACATCGCCGACGTCACGCCGCCGGAAAAACGCGCCGGCGCGTTCGGCCTGATGGGCGCGGCCTTCGGCCTCGGCTTCGTGCTCGGCCCGGCGCTCGGCGGATACCTCGGCGGGATCGATCTGCATCTCCCGTTCTGGGTCGCCGCCGGCCTCAGCCTCGCCAACGGTTGCTACGGCACCTTCGTCCTGCCGGAATCATTGCCGCGCGAGAACCGTTCCCCGTTCGAGTGGCGCAAGGCGAACCCCGTCGGTTCGCTCAAGCTCCTGCGCTCGCACCCGGAACTCTTCGGCCTCGCGATGGTCATCTTCCTCTGCACCCTCGCGCACGAAGTCCTGCCCAGCGTCTCCGTGCTCTACACCGGTTACCGCTACCACTGGAGCGAGCGCGATGTCGGCGTGATGCTCGCGGGCGTCGGCATCTGCGTGGCGTTGGTGCAAGGCGGCCTCGTGCGCATCGTCATCCGGCGTTTCGGCGAACGTCCCGCGCTCACCGCCGGGCTCGTCTTCGGCGCGATTGGGTTTGCCGTCTACGGCCTCGCGCCAAACGGAACCATCTTCTGGATCGGCGTGCCCATCGTTTCGCTCTGGGGCTTCACGGGCGCGGCGGTCAACGGCCTGATGACCCGCCATGTGCAACCGAACGAGCAAGGCCAGCTCCAGGGCGCGAACAACAGCCTGCGCGGCATCGCAGGTTTGTTTGGCCCGGGAATTCACACCAGCATCTTTGCAAGCTTCATCGGCGAACGCGCCAGCTGGAACCTGCCCGGCGCGCCGTTTCTCCTCTCTTCGCTGCTTCTGCTGATCGCGCTCATCATGGCCTGGCGCGCGGCGCGTTCCCGCTGAATCTGAATGCCAAAGCAGCGCCCGCTAAACACGCAAAACGACGCGAAAAGCGGAACAGCTCGAAACACGGCCGCCCGTTCAAGTCCCACGACTTGGAGTAATTGCTTCGCGCTTTTTCGCGTGTTTAGCGGATCCCAATGCCCAAGTTCCCGCTGAATCAATCGCGCACCGTGTTCAGACCCAGCCCGATGATCCGGTCGATCAACTGCGGATAGGTCAGCCCGGCCTTCATCGCGGATTCCGCGAAGTCTTCATCGGCGGCAAGAATCGGATTCGGGTTCGCCTCGATGAAATACACCTCGTTCTTCGGCGTGAGACGCAAGTCGAGCCGCGCGTAACCATCAATCGTCAGCAGGTGGTAGATGCGCTTGCAGACGCGTTCGATGTTCGCGACGACCGCCGCGTCGAGTCCTTCCGCGAACTGATTTTGCAAGCCCCAGCGCTTGCGATACTCCTCGTCCCACTTCGCCTTGTAAGTCGCGATCTTCGGCTCGTCCGGCGGCACTTCCTTGAAGACGAGCTCACGGATCGGAAACACCTGGAGCCGGTGATTCCCAAGAATGCTCACGTACAGCTCGCGACCCTCGATGTATTCCTCCGCGATGACGTCGTTGTCGTACTTCTCATGGATGAACTGCACGCGTTCCTTGAACTGCTCGTCCGTCTCCACGAACGACGCCTGCGAGATGCCGAGCGACGCCTCCTCCTTCAACGGCTTCACAAGGATTGGAAACCGCAAATGCTTCGGCCGCGCGATGCGTTTCCCGCGCGCGATGGTCGTAAACGCCGCCGTGTGAATGCGGTGGTAGCTGAGAATCTTCTTCGAGATCGCCTTGTGCTTGCAGAGCGTGAGCCCCGTGGAACCGCAGCCCGTGAACGGCACGCCGCGCATCGCGAGAAACGAGACGATGTGCTGATCGAAGGCGCGGTTGTTTTTGAACTGGTCCGCGAGATTGAAGATCACGTCCGGCTCGAACACGGTGAGCTTCTGCTGGAGCAGGTCGAGATTGTCGAAGATGGCGAGATGCTCCGTGGCATGACCAAGCTCGCGGAGCGCGGCGAGAACGTTCGCCTCCGTCTTCCAATCGTCCGTCTTCAGCTCGGCGCTGAGATCCTGATCGAGCGTCGTCGGCGCAATGGCGTCGAACAGCGCGAGCACTTTCAGTTTCTTTCTCACTCCACTATTTCGTTCGTTTGAACCGACCGGTAAACAGATAATTCATCACCAGCGTCGTGGTGTAGGACGCCACCTGCAGCGCGTTACGTGGGTCGCCGGTCTGAATATAGAGATCGAGCTGGTCGCAACGCTCAATCAAGCGCGCGAGCAATTTGTCCACGCGATACTTCTTCTCGTTGGTCCACTGGCAGACGGAATCCATCAGCTGCTTCCGATGCGCACGCAGATACGCCGAGGCTTTCCAGCGTCCGGGAACATCCGGTCCCGCGGCGAACAACTGCCGGAGATCCTTGTCGTAGAAATCAGGATACGAATCCTCAATCAGCTTCCGCTTCCGCGCGTAATGCGTCTTCAGCTTGATATTCAGGAAGTCGTAGTCCGCCACGCGATACTGCGGCTGATGCACCGGCGGCTTGCCCGCGAGCGAACGCATCAGCTCATCGACGTATTCCAGCTTCTGCAGCGCCTTCCAGTCCCTGTAACGCTCGCGCCAGTCGAGTCCCGGCGTCAGCCACACGGCGAAGGTCTCGGCGAAATCCTCGTCCGGATGGCTTTGCGCATACCAGTCATCGAGATGCACCACGAACGAGCGGCTGTAAGGTCGTGGCCGGTAGAACTGCGGCGTCTCGTCGTTCGAGCTTTGCCCGAACACTTCGCGCCACTTCCGTTTCCGCTGGAGCTGGTAGGCGTAGAAATACGCGTGCGCCGCCTCGTGGCGGATGAGCTTCATGAACCACTCCGGCGATTCCCCTTCGACTTCAAGGATCAACTTCCGCTCCAGCTTGCGCAGCCGTTCATGCGCGAGAAAAAACGGGATGAAGATGGCGGGAACACCCACCGGCACGAACCATTCATCGCCGATGTGACACGGTGGAAGAAAGACGAGCCCCTGTTGCGTCAGCTCGTCGTGAAGCTGCTGCACTCGCGCCTGAAGCTCCGTCCCCTCGATGACGAGACCGAGCTTGGAAATCCGCTTCTCCAGCAACTCCTCGTCGCTGAGGCTGGCCCATTCGGCGGATTCCATGCGCGGGACCGTATCACACCAAGCAAGCCGATCACAACACCTGCGCCACGGCAGCCTGACGCACACGATGAGAAACGCCAGCACCTCGACCGGAACGATGCGGTTGGTCCGGTTGAAACGGCCTCCCCGGCCATTTCCAGCGGCAACCTGCCGACGGCTCGAAGGCACAGGCGGCATTCGCCGTTTTGCGCGCGCATCGTGTTCACGGCTGCTTCAATCGCGGGATCAGACGGGCGCGAGATCGACCTTCCACGCCGTCTCGCATGGCACGCCGAGGAAACGTTCGGCGAGTTCACCGAAGCGATCGGCTTCATCCGTGACGAAGGGCTGAATCGTGCCGGCGCGGCGGCGTGATCTGGCGAGGAGATTCAAGTGTTCGAGCCGTTCCTTCACGTAGCGCGCGCAGCTTTCGGCGGAATCGACGAGCGCGATCTTCGGTCCCATGACGGCGCGGATGGCGGGCTTGAGCAGCGGGTAATGCGTGCAGCCGAGGATGAGCGTGTCGATGCGATGCCGGCGCAGGGGGCCGAGGTATTCCTTCAGGATGTCGCGCGTGATGCGGCGGTTGGTCCAGCCTTCCTCGACGAGCGGGACGAGCAGCGGGCAGGCGCGGGCGAAGATTTTTGCTGAATCGCAGCGGGCGAGCAGGCCGTTGCTGTAGGCTTTGCTGCGAATGGTCGCGCCGGTGCCGATCACGCCGATGCGCTGGTTGCGCGACTTTTCCAACGCGGCCCGGACGCCGGGAAGAATCACGCCGAAGATCGGCAGGCTGTATTTCTTTTCGAGAATGGGCAGCGCCCAGGCGGAGGCGGTGTTGCAGGCGACGACGACGGCTTTGACGTTTTGCTGGATGAGGAACTGCGTGTCCTCGCACGAAAAACGGACGACGGTGCTGGGCGATTTGGTGCCGTAGGGAACGCGCGCGGTGTCGCCGAGATAGACCAAATCTTCATTCGGCAGCGCCTTGTGCAACTGCCGGGCGACGGTGAGGCCGCCGATGCCGGAATCAAAGATGCCGATGGGAAGCTCGGATTTGGACATGGGAGAGTTTCAGGGCCGGCGACGCGTCATTTGCGTTCCACGATTTTCTTGTAGGTCACGATGCCGTCGGCGATGGCCTGCGCGAGCTTGCGGCGCGTGGGGCCGTCGTAAATGCGCCGGGCGTCACTGGGATTGGTCATGAACCCACCTTCGACATAGGCGGCGGGCATCTCGGCGTCGCGCAGCACCCAGAAGCGCGCGCGCTTCACGCCGCGATCTTCCGCGCCGGATTCCGCCGCGATGGCGCGCTGGATTTCATAGGCGAGGAGCATGTTTTTCGAGTCGAAGCGATTTCCGGCGAACGCGCCCGCGCCGCTGCCCTCCCCGCGGGCGTTGGTGGAGCTGGTCCGCGCGGGCGTCATGCAAAATGTCTCCGCGCCCTTCACGGCGGAGCCGCCGGGGCCGTCAGCGGAGTTGAAGTGTACGCAAATCAGCAGGTCGGCACCGCGTCGACGAGCAATGGCGGCCCGTTCTGGAAGGTCGAGCGTGCTGTCACTGGTGCGCGTGTAGCTGACCTTGAAGCCGGCCTTGCCGAGGATTTCGCCCAGCTCCTTCGCGAGCAGCAGCGTGAATTGTTTCTCCTGCCGCCTGCCTTCCATGTTGCCGGGATCGCGTCCGCCGTGGCCGGGATCGATGACGATGTGCTTCACCGGACGGCCCGCCATGTTGCGCGGCGGATTCAGCAAGGGATTGATGGCGGTGGCGATGTCGACAGAGCCGATGTGCGCGGAGCCGTTGTTGAAGGCGACTGGCAGCGAGAGCCAGACGGTGGTGCCCTTCATCACGGAGCGCCGCGAATCCACCGTGAAGCTGAACGTGCCCGACTTGAGCGTGACGCGAACTTCCTGCTTCGGCACGGTCCACCTGGCCTGGCCGCCGTTGGCGCGGGCCCAGTCCTCGATGCGCACGTAGTCCTTGCCGAAGAGAAATACGCGCGAGAGCCCGGCGGCGGGTTTCTGCGCGGAAACCGTCAGCAGGCCGGCCATGAGCAGACCGAGGACAAACACGGGCTTCATGCGCGCGCAATCTGTCCACGGCAATGGAGCGAATTCAACCCCGAAAGCTCGGTGGCGCGTTGTTTACAATGTTGGACTGCGAACGGGTTCAGTTCGTCAGCACCACGCGGTAGAAGCGTCGGACGCTGGCGGCGATGGTGTCGGTGAGGGAGGAGGTTGTCCCGGTCGCGGTGACGTTGCCGCCGACCTGCGTCCAGGTCGCGTCGGAGAGATCGCCCTTGTATTCGACCCGGTAAACGCGCGTGGGCGCGGAGGACCACTGGATGGTGATCGTGCCGGCGTTGTTCGTGATGCTCGTGATGCGCGGGGTGCCGACGACGATGATGTTCAGCGTCTCGCTGGCGCTGGCGGCGGGCGAGCCATTGTCGGTGACGCGGACGGTCACGGTGTTGGTCATTGGCGTGTGGCCGACGGCGGGCGTCCAGTTGAACACGCCGCTCGCCGCGCTGATCGTCGCGCCGGCGGGGCTTCCCGGATCGAGCGCGAACGTGAGCGCCTGCGCGGGGCGGTCGGCATCGGTCGCGGTCGCGGTGAAGGCGAGCGTGGCGCCTTCAGTGACGTACCGGGTGCCGATGGCGGCCAGCACCGGCGGAACATTCACTTCGTTCACGGTGATCGTGATCGTTTCGGAATGACTCAATGCGGGTGAACCGTTGTCGGTGACGCGGACCGTCACCGGATAAACGCCCGGGCCCTGGGCCTCGGTCGGCGTCCAGGTGAAAACGCCGGCGGCGGTGATCGTTGCCCCGGCGGGCGCGCCGGCATCGAGCGAGCAGGAGAGCGCCTGCGCCGGAACGTCGGAGTCCGTCGCGCCCGCCGTGAAGGTGATCAACGTTCCTTCCGCGCCGCTCTTGTTGCCGATGGGCGCCAGCGCGGGCGCGCTGTTGGTTTCGAGGACGGTGATGCTGATCGTTTCAAAGTCGCTGAGCGCGGGCGAGCCGCTGTCGGTCACGCGCACGGTCAGGTTGAAGGTTCCCGGTCCCTGCGATTCATCGGGCGTCCAGGTGAAGAGGCCGGCCGGCGTGATGGCGGCTCCATTTGGCGCGCCGGCATCGAGCGAGAACGTGAGCGTTTGCGCGGGCGCGTTGGTATCCGTGGCCGTGGCGGTGAAGGCGAGGAGAGTTCCTTCCGCTGCGGTCTTGTTGCCGATCACTGCGAGGACGGGCGGCGTGTTGGTTCCGTTGGCTGCGGCGTTCGGCGCCCCCGGAGTCGGCACGCCGCCGGACCAGTTGGCCGGATCGTTTCCGTAGAGCGAGGCGACCAGGCGCTTGAGCGAATCGCCCGTGCCGTCCGGTGAAACCGGCCACGGCGCGACGTCGGAATAAACCACGCGATCCACCACGATGCGCGGCACGGCGCCGAAGTCCGGTCCGGGGACGGTTTGCGGCGCGTCGGGCTTCTGGAGCTCGATGGCTTCGCCGCCGTTGTCGAGCTTGCCGCCGTAGGGGCCGTGGAGCGGGATGTTTGTGCCGAGCGACGGATACGCGGCGCGGAAGCTGGCGAGCGCGGCGGTATCGGTGGCCGGATTGAAATTCACCAGCAGCAGGAAGCCGCCGGCCGGCAGCGTGACGTTGGCCGGGAAGTCGAAGTCGATGCCCTTGCGCACGCGCCAGGTGTTGGCGGGATTCGCGGGATCGAAGAGCGGCTGCGGCGTGCCGAGGATGTTCTGCAATTCCACAAACTCCAGCGCGTCGTTCGTGCCGGGCTGGTTGTACATGATCTCGTTGATCACCACGGGGCCGACCTTCGCGTAGGCGTTTGTCTTGCCGGTGCCGGCGCGGAACTGGTTCGCGGTGGCCGGCGCATCGACGCCGAAGGTGCGGGCGCTGAGCGCGGTGAAGTCGAAGCCGGTGGAGGTCTGGTGCCGGCCGAACGACACGCCGTTCTCGGACGCGTCGAACTCGGCAAACGCCCGGTAGCCCGTGACCGTGCCGGCGGAGAGGGATTGCGAGAGATACACCTGATCGCCCTTCGCCGAGCTGAACGAGAAGGGCGTGCCCGGATTGTCGCCGTTGAACTGGTATTCGTAGAAGACCTTGAAGCCGCCGGCGGGCACGGTCGTTCCCGCTGGCACGCGATACTTCAGCAAGTTGTCCTGCGAATCGCTGAGATACCAGCCGCTGATGTCGATGTCGTCGCCCGTGGTGTTGTAGAGCTCGACGGCGTCTTCCAACGGCGGATCGGTGTGCGCGATGACTTCATTGATCACGATGCTGGTGAGCGGAAGGAAGTTCGCGTTGCCGGGCGTCGGGGTGATAGGGAACTTCACGACATTGGCCGCGCCGTCGGGCAGGCGACCTTCCGAAATGCCGGGTGCCTGCGCGAGGTAATGGTAGCCGTCGATGACGGTGCCGGCGGCGGTCGAGAGGACGACGTCCTCCGCCGTCGCGCTCAGGCTGAAGCCGGTGAAATCCGCGTCCGCGCCGTTCGCCGCCCAGAAGCGCAGGAAACCGCCGGGCCCCGCGCCGATGAAGGAACGCGCGGGGATTTCATACTTCTTCGTGTTCGCCAGATTGTCGCTGAGCCAGAGGCCGGCGATGGCCACGGGTTGCGCGTTCGGGTTGTAGAGTTCGATCCAATCGTCGCCCGAGGCCGGCGCGGCCATCCACTCGTTAACCTTGAGCAAGGCGGCGTTGCCGAGTGACGCGGCGAGATTGGCGGAGCCGAGAGTCGGAAGTGTGAGCACCCAGTTCGTGCCGCCGTCCGGCACGCGGCCGAGCGACCAGTCGGCGGCCTGCAATCCGTAAGTGACCACGCTGGCGGGCGCGCCACCATCGGCGGGACGATGGTAGAGATACACGCCGCCGCCGCTGGCTTTCAGGCTGAAGCCGGTGTTGGTGCCAGAGGCAGGGAGATCGCCGTCGAAACGAATCTTCAAGAAACCGAGCGCGGGAATAAACGAGCCGCCCGGAAAAACCCAGCGACGCGGAACGAGCGTGTCGTCGGTCAGGCTCATGTCGGCGAGGTCGACGGCATTGGCGCTGGGATTGTAGAGCTCGATCCAATCGGGCTTGGTGCCGTCGATCTCCTCGAGGTTCGCGTTGTTCGCGAGCACTTCGTTGATGACGATGCCGGCGAGGCCGGGCGTGTTGGTGACGATGACGGCATCGAGCTTCAGGCCGAAGACGATGTCGGAACTGTTGACTCCTTGTTGATGCACTTCGACGGCGAGGACGTTGTCGCCCGGCACGAGGCTCGTCTTGCTGATGGTGATCGTTTCGAGCGTTGTCGCCTCGTGCGAGCCGCTGGCCTGCGTCGTGAAGCTGATCGTGCCTGCCGGCATGTTGAATCGCCCGGCGGCGACGCCGTTGAGGTGGAAGACCGCGCCGTCGTCGATGGCGTGGGTGAGCTGGAGATCCGACACGTTGAGGTTCGCCGGAAGATTGAAGTGCGTGCGGAAATAGAATGTAATTTTTCCATTGGCGACGGTGAGCGCGGTGCGCAGCGGTTCGGGAGGATTGAGGCTTTGATCGAAGCCGAGCAGTGCCGGGCCGCTCAGCCAGCTCGAATCGTCGAACGCCGTCGCGGACCAGGCGGTGCCCAGGTCCGCACCGGATTCCTCGTAACGCCAGATGTTGGTGAGCGGAATGAGATTCACCGCGAGCGGTGTCGGCGGTGTCGGCGGACAGGCGTTCGGCGAGCCGGGTGTCGGAATCGAAAGCGCCTTCTGCGCGAGCGCGCCGTCGCCGCAGCGCCCGGACGAGACGCCGGCTTGTTGCGGGCCGTAGATGACGTGATCGATGACGCTGCCGGTGGCGGTGGTGAGCGCGATTTCGCCCTGCTCGACGGAGAGGCCGAAGTTCACATGGTCAGCCGGGCTGCTCTCGCCGTCCGCGGTGAAGACGCGGAATCCGCCGCCGCTGATGAAGCTGAGCGCGGCGATTTCGCTGAGGTGCGGAACGCCGTTTGGCCGGTCGGTGAGGTGCAGCCCGCCGAGCGCGACGGGCGACGGGTCCGGGTTGTAGAGCTCGATGAAATCATCCGGCGTCGGCGGAATGCCGGCGGCGAGCCATTCGTTGAGCTTCAGCGTGGCGGGATTGCCGAGGCTTTGCGCGACGTTCGCGGCGCCGAAGGTCGGCTGCGTGAGCACCCAGTCGCCGCCGTTCACGCGGCCGATGGAGAGATTGGGAAGTTGCAGACCAAATGTGATCGCATCCAGGACCGTGCTGCTGCTGGAGGCGCGGTCGATGAGAAGGAGGCTTTCACCAGTGACATCGAGCGAGAAGCCGAGATGAAGTCCGGGCGTGGCGTCCGGGTTGTTCGCGTAGACGACGAGCCTCGCGCCGGCGGCAAGCGTGGTGCCGGCGGGGAAGGTGAACTTGTTGGGATTCGCGGCGTCATCAGTCAGGCGCAGGCCGGAGAGATCGACGGTGGAGCCGCCTTCGTTGAAGAGCTCGATCAGATCCGGGAACGTGCCGGAGTGATTCACCGCGCCGTCGTTCTGCGCGAGAATCTCGTTGAGCCGGACGCCGGGCCACGCGGTGTTCACGATCCAGGTGCGAAAGGTGGCGTTCGATTCGGCCTGCCAGGTGCCGTTCGCGTGCCTGCCGATGACGGCGACGGAGTGAATGCCATTGGCGAGGCCGGTGAGAGTGATGGGCGTGGTGGCCGGAGTTTCGGCACCGAACACCGCGCCATTGATCGAAGCGCGATAGGAAACGATCTCAGGGCCGCCGATGGTCAAGGTGGCGCCCGTGAGCGGCGTCGGCGAACGCGGCGTGCCGTTGATGATGGCGACGGGCGCGTTGGTGACGCCGATCTCCGGCAGGATGGAGAGCAGGTAAGTCCGGCGGGCGTTGACCCAGTTCTTGATGGTCGAGATGTTGGCGGCGGGCACGTAGCCGCCGAGCTGGGCGTCGATCAGGCTGTTGAACGCGCCGGGCTCGAAGGTGGTGTTGAGCAGGTCGCGAATCGTCTGGATGTAGAGGGGCTCGAAATCCGGCCAGCGAAGGAACCGGTCCATCGCCTGGCCGGAGCCGTTGTTCGCCGTCGAATCGTAGATGCCGGAAGTGGAGGAGCCAGGCGAATCGCCGCCGCCGAGAATGGTGTCGAGATCCCAGTAGCTGAGAATGAAGCGCGGATCGTTCACGCCGGCGTACATGAAGTAGTCGTCGTTGAAGCCGGTGTTCAGGCCGCTCTCGCGGTTGTTCACGATGGCCATGAAGGCGAGGTGCCGCATCCACTGCCCGACGTTCACGACCTGCCGGACGTTCTCGGTGGTGAATGACGTGGCGTTGTTGATGCCCGCGACGCGCAACATGCCGATGAGATCCGTCCAGCTGTTTTCGCTCTCGTTCGAGGCCTTGAAGTAGGTGTTCGTGTAGGCGCTGGGATCTTCGCCGCGGTAGGCGAAGTCCGGCGGCGCGATGTCGCGGACGACGCGGTAGATGTTTCCGTTGCCGTCGTCCGGGAAATGATTTCCGGCCCAGTCGCCGGAGATGTCCTCGTTTGCGGCGTAGGAGCCGAACATCGGCGAGCCGCTGCTCGCGCGGTTCTGGTTGTTCACGCGCACCTGCACGGCGATGGAGTCCGCGCCGTCCACGCCGGACTTGCGCGCGAGAATGCTGCCGAGATGTTGCAGATGCACATGGCGGGTGTTGAGGTTGAGGGCCGCGACGTTCTTCCACGCGTCATCGCTGCGGAAGGCGACGTGATAGTTCGGAGGATTCGCCGTGCGGCTGCCGTGGCCGCGGTTGCGCACGCCGACGAGATAGCGAAGGGTCGTACCCGCGCCGTCGAAGCTGAGGAAGGTGGCGTTCATCTGCGAGTTCGGTCCCTGCTGGGAGCTCTGGCCCGGAATGGCCGCGAGTTCGGCGCGCTCGGTTTCGGTCATGATGATTTTGTAGAGCGGCTGCGTGCCGGCGTAGTTCGAGTCATCGACCTGGTAGAGCGCGTTCACCACCTGGCCCGTCGGGCCGCTGCCGTTGTCCGCCGAGGCAATCGCCGGCGCGGGCCAGGCGCGGGTGGCGCCGCTCTGGTCGGCGGCCTGAATGTAGAACTCGACCACGGAACCGCTGGCCTGCGCGGGCAGCACGGCGCTGAAAAGACCGTCATTGGCCGCCGCGTCGCCATTCAAGCCGTCGTCGCGCATGGTCACGCTGCCGAAGGCCGGCGGCGTGGCGGCATCGACGCGATGAAACAATGTCACGGAGATGCCGCCCGGCGATTCGTCCACGATGCGCGCGGTGACGACGACGCTGTCGGCGGATTTGGGAACGACCGGCAGATGCGTCGCGTCGAGAATCATCGGGGCGATGTTGTTCGTGAGAACGGAATTCGCGCGGCCGGGCGTGCCCTGCGCGACGCGGCTGGCGGCCCAGTTCTGGCCGCGGTCGTTGGAGAGATTCGGATTCCGCAGCTCGAGCGATTTGCCGAGGCCGTCGGGCTCCTTGAACCACACCCAGCCGCGATGGCCGAGTTCGAGATTGCCGCGCTGGCGCACGGCCCAGTCGCCTTCGTCCGCGTATGCCACGCGGTTGACGCGCGCGCCGAACTGGTTGTCGAGATCGATGTTCTCACCGCTGTTGTTCAGGAAGCCGGTCCAGTTCCCGACCACATTCGTCACGCCCGGATATTTTGCGGCGAAGGTGTTCGTGTTCGCAGCGACGACCAGGTAACCGCCGGCGGGAATGGAAACATTCGCGAAGGTGTACTGGACGCCGGCGGACAATCGCCAGCCGTTCAGGTTCACGGCGGAAGCGCCCTTGTTGTGCAGCTCAATGTATTCCTCGAGCACGTTCTCCGAGGACGGGTGATACATGATTTCGGAGATC
This sequence comes from Limisphaerales bacterium, assembly GCA_039806925.1. GTDB lineage: Bacteria > Verrucomicrobiota > Verrucomicrobiia > Limisphaerales > JADJPG01 > JADJPG01. The sequence continues at coordinate 12,066 of JBDHQG010000004.1, read as the reverse complement.
AGGACGCCGGTTGCATTCGTGTCGAGCGTGTAGCTCCACGCGCCGCCGGCGAAGCCGTTGCCTGATTCGTCGAGGATGCCGTGCGCGCCGGCCCAAGCGACGGAGACGTTGCCGAGCGGCGGCTGGCTGAAGCCGAACACATACGGTCCCGCGCCGCTGCCAGAGAGCGTGGTGGCGGGCGCGGCGTTGATGAGCAGGTCGGAAGCGTTCACGCCGGTCACCGCTTCGCTGAACATCAGCGAGATCGAATTAAGCGTGGTGACGCCCGAGCCAGGCGTGGGATTGAGGCTCGCGAGGGTGGGAGGCGTGGCATCGAGCAACGCGTAGGACCAGGTCGCGCCGGCGCTGTTCGGGTTGAACGCGGCGGGCGGCGTGAAGAGGTCGGTGATGCCATGACTCGCGGCCCAGGTGATGGAGACCGGGCCGTAGGCGGGCTGCGGGAAGGTGAAGACGTAGTTGCTGCCGGAGCCGGTGACGCCCCCCGCGGGCACTCCGTTGATGAGCAGGTCCGGCGCGCTCACGCCGGCGGCGTCCTTGCTGAACGTGACGGCGATCTGCGTGAGGCTGGTGAGATTGCCAGGCGCGGGAGCCTTCGCGAAAACGGTCGGGGCGGCGGTGTTCGCGCTGACGACGATGTTGATTGGCGAGGAGGTGGTGGAGAGGCCGGAGTTGTCGCGAGCGACGGCGGTGAGCGTGTAATTTCCGGCGGCAAGGCTGGTGACGTTGAAGCTGTAGGGAACGCTGATGTTGTCGGCGAGTTTGGTCGTGTTCGCGAAGAAGGCGACGTTTGTCACGGAGCCGTCGCTGTCCGAGGCGGCGGCGCTGAAGGTGAAGCTCGCGGGCGCGGCGAAGATCGTGTTGTTCGCCGGCGCCGTGACGGTGACCAGCGGCGGAAGCTCGGAGGACGCGGCGAGAATCACGTCGAGCTGCGCGTCGAGCGCGAGGTCGGAGCTGGTGGCGTTGCCCTGATGAATTTCGATGGCGAGGACGTTCGCGCCGACAACAAGCGCGTTCAACGCCGCGGCGGGCAGGAGCGTTTGTTCAAATCCATAGTTCGAGGCGCCGGCGGCGGTCGTGCTGCTGTTGATGTCGCCGGCGGGCATGTTCGCACGATGCACTTCCACGCCGTTCAGATAAACGACCGCGCCGTCGTCCTTGATCATGTTGAGCACGAGTCCGGTGACCTGCGCGGGATTCGCGACGTTGAAGCTGCGGCGGAAGTAGGTGGTGATGAATTTCGCGGAGGCAACGCCGCCAAAGCTGATGGTAGTGGCGATGCCGTAGCTGCAGCCGGAGGTGCAATAACCGAGCGGCGCAACGCCGTTCGACCACGCGCTGGAATCGAAGGTGCGCTGGCTCCAGTTCGTGCCCTGATCGGTGCCGTTGTCGAGATACGCCCAGCTGCCGCCCAGCGGAATCACGGTGTTCGTCGTCGGCTGGACGGTGTTGTTGACGGTGATGTTCACGGGCGCCGAAGTGGCGCGGAGTCCGGTGGCGTCGCTGGCGACCGTTGTGAGGACGTAGATTCCTGCCGGGACGTTGTTCCACGCGAAGCCGTAGGGCGCGGACGTGTCTTCGCCGAGTCTGGTGGTGCCCTGGAAAAACTCGACGTTCGTCACCGTGCTGCCGGTCGAGCTCGCGCTGGCTTCGAGCGCGAGGTTGGCCGGCTGCGTGAACGTGCTGTTGTTCGCCGGGGCGGTGAGGCTGGCGAAGAGTCCGCTCGCGGCGGCCTGGAAGAAACCCATGTCGGCGCGGCTGCCGTCGGGATCGGTGGGTGAAGCCGGATCGCCGGAGTTGATGCACGGCGAACCGGGCAGGAGCCGGAAGCTGCGCGCGCCGGCGTTCACGAAAAGCGGATCGCTGTTGAGGTTGCCGGTGCCGGGCCAGACTTCGGAGAGATCGGAATAGACAATCGTGAAGTTGGTGGCGGCGAAGTCGGACTGCACGGCGTCGCCGCCCCAGAGGACGGAGTTCGTGATGCGGTAGTCGACAACCGGCCCGGGCGCGTTGGCTTTGAACTGCGCGAGGACGTTGGTGAGGTTGTTGACGATGGTGGAGTTGTTGATCGTGACGGTGACGGAGGAGCCGGCGCCGGTCTTGGCGGAGACGCCGACGGTGCTGTCCGTGATCAAGCAACGACGCAAGTGCGTCGCGCCGCTGAAAACGCTGACGGCCTTGGCGTCTTCCACGACGCTGTTCCAGTCGCGAAGGATGGTGTTGTCCACGTTGACGATGGAGTCGAGCGTGTCGATGCCGTCATCATCACCGCCGGCGAAGACGCAGTTGCTGATTTTGATTTGCTGACCGGCTTGCTGGCCGTGGAGGTAGATGCCGTCGGAGTCATCCGGGCCGCGCATGTCGATGAACCAGCAATTCGTGGCGAGCAGGGCGGTGCCTTGAATCTCCGGACCAGTGCGGGCGCGGGAGAGCAGGCAGTTGCGGAAGGTGAGATCGGAGTTGATGCCGTAGCCGATCTTGCCGGGAGTGCCATTCGGTTCACCGTGGTCAGTCAGGCTGCAGTTTTCAAACACGATGGTGGAGTTGTTCGGGCGAATGATGGGTGCCTGTCCGGTGTGCCCTTCACCCGGTGCGAATCCGCCGCGCGTGATGATGGTGTGGCGATACGTCGAAGGCTGGGCGTTGTCATGACGGATCTGCCCCCAGCGCCGGACGGCGTTGCCGCAGGTGATCGTGACGGGATGCGTCTCCGTGCCCTCGGTACTGATGGCGCCGTTGATGATGAATCCCGCGCCGGCGGTTCCCGATGTGACGCCGTCGATGAGCACGAGCGTGTTGGACTGGATGGTGAGCGTCGTTCCGGCGGGAACGGTGACGGTGTTGGTGACCCGGACAATGCCATTCCAGGTCGCGTTTCCGCCGAGCGATCCGCCAATGATTGAGACAGGCGCTCCGCTGAGGCTGGCGAGCGCGCGACTGGCCGTCAGGCCGCCGAGCGTTGCGGTGATGGTCGCACTGCCGTTGCCGGAGAGCGCGACGAGTCCGCTGCCCACGCCATTGCGCAGGAGGATGCGGTTGGTGGAGAGCGTGAAGCCGGCGGAAGCCGAAAGTGCGACGTCGGCATCCCAGAGTTCGCGGTCGGGAGCGCCGGTGGCGTCGAGGGCTTCAATGCGCACCAGCGCGGGGAGATTGGTCAGGTAACTGGCGGGCGCGATGAGCTTGAGGCTCACCGGCGCCGCGGTGGCGTGGCCGAAAAACGTGGACGCGAGGAGGAGGCAACGAAGGAACATCTTCATGAGGAAAAGGGGCGGGACTTGTCCGCAAAGACAATACGACGGTCTGGCACAACAGGACATGGTCAGGACTTAAAACGATTCATCGGTCAAAAACAATTGGTAACCCGCAGGATACCGCTCACAGAACCATCGGCAGACTTGCTGAAGACGTTACTTCAGGAACTTGCGACCATCGGTCCTCCCCGGTTCGTAATCGACGCTCACTGCCAGACGAGCGTTTGCGAGGTCTGGGGCCGCTTTCATCCACCCATGCGTGCAGGTGGGTGGAACAACCTTTGGGTTCAGGTTTGAGCAATGGAGTTACGATCTTTCCCATCGGTTGCGCGGAAACATCCCGCCGGAGGATGCGATGGATGGCGGGGTCGTCGGCAATGCGTCAGCGATTTTTTTGTTGGTCCGATTCACGGTCGCCAGCACGATGATGCGAGCCCGAAGCATTTCCGCCTGACTGGCGTTCAACGCCCGCGTTGATGCTTTCAACCGCGCGTGACCGACGCGCTCGGCACGCCCATCGCCTCGGTGAAGAAGTGAGTGAGGCTCATGGTGGAAAAGCGAAATAGAGTTTTGACCCGCCCTCTTGAGCCTGTATCGGTTTGGCGAACAGGGTTGGGTGGGGTGGCACGGGCTTATTAGTTGAGTTGGAGTTCAAAGTCCACAGGACTCATGTAGCCCAGCGCGCTGTGGTGGCTGCGTGCTCACGTCGCCGACGCATGTGTATCCCAGCCCGGTCGGCGTGGACATCAAGTGCTCGATGAGCTTTCTCCAACTCGATCTTCCGGAGGACCAGCTCCAGGACAAGACCGTCCGCCGCACGTTGATCGACGCCATCGTCGAGCGCACGCCGACGATGTGTCGCCGTTCGGCATCCCGCCGGAGTGGGCGGCGCATTGCGAGGACGCGGCGCATGTGGGCGACGACGATACGAAGGACGCGCTGGCGACGCGGCTCGATCAGTTGATGAAGGCCGGCCGGTTTGCAAACTTCGCGGAAAAGATTTCGCAGCTCGGTTCTTACGGTGGCGGCAATCATTTTGGCGAGCGCGAGATCATACGGCTCGCGGACAGTTCCGCGCGTTGCAGCAGAAGTTCGCCGCGTGGGATATCCTGTTGCCGGGTGAGGACAAGGAACTCGTCTATGCACCGCTTGGAACTCCGGAGGCGGACGCGTATCCCAATGACATGGCGCTGGGCGCGAACTTCGCGACGGTGAATCACTTGCTCATCAACGTGCTCGTGATCGAAGCGTTCCAGATAGTGATTCCGGGCGTGAAAGGGTTGCTCGTGTATTTCATCAGCCACAACATCGCGCGGGCGAGTTGCTGCCGGATGGACGCGGCGGATTCAGCGGCGAGGGCTGGGTGCATCGCAAGGGCGCGACGCGCGCGTTCCCGGCGGGGCATCCGTCGCTGCAAGACACGCCGTTCGTGGCGAGCGACATCCTCACAAACTGCCGCCAGTATCCGAAGGACGAGGCGCCAGCCGCCTACAAGGACTCCGATGCGGTGCTCGACTCGGTGAAGGCGGCCAATCTCGCGACGGAGGTGGCGCGGTTGAAGGCTCGGTTTGTGATCAAGTTCGGACGCGAGCCTGAAGGGCGCGGTGTGACGATCCCACGTCAGGCCCGCATCGCGTAGCCGACACCTTTGACGCTGTGGAGAAGCTTGCCCTCGCCGCTGGCTTCGAGCTTGCCGCGGAGCTTGCGGATATAGACGTCGACGATGTTGGTGCCGGGATCGAACTGGTAGTTCCAGACGCGCTCGATGATGGTGTTCCGGGGGCAGACTTCGCCACCGGAGCGCATGAGAAATTCGAGGAGCTGGTATTCGCGCTGGGTCAGATCAATCTGGCGGCTGCCTCGGCGGGCACGGCGCGTGGCGGGGTCGAGGACGAGATCGCCGACACGCATGTGCGACAGGCCGGCGAGGCCGGCGCGGCGCAGCAGCGCACGCAGGCGGGCGATGAGTTCCATCATCAGGAACGGCTTGGTCACGCAATCGTCCGCGCCGGCGTTCAGGCCGTTGACGCAGGCGTGCGCATCGGTTCGCCCGGAGAGGAGCAGAATCGGAAGGTTGTTTCCGCCGGCGCGAATGCCGCGGATGGTGCCCAGGCCGTCTTCGCCCGGAATGGTCAGGCTGAGCATCGCCGCATGGGTGGAGGTGAGGGCGATGGACGGCAGCGCGGAACGAATGTGGCGATGCGGTTCGGCGTGGAAACCTTCCCTGGAGAGTTGCGTGCAGATTCCTTCTGATAAATGCGGATCTTCTTCGACGACTACGATGCGCATGGGATGAAGGAGGAGAAGTTCAACGGTGACGCCTTGGCGGGCGGCGTTGCTGGCGCTGGCAGAATGGAATGGCCCATATCGTCGGAAAACTACCAGCCCGACGATTAGAAACGGGTGCGGGCGAAGCTTAGATTCTTCTAAGAATCAGGCGGGCCGGCGCCGGTGGACGGGGCGGGACGTTCCCGGGCTGGATCCCGCGCGGGCGGCTGGAGCTGCATGAGGATGTTCGCGGCGGTGATCAATCCGCCGCCGAACAGGAGCGTGAGGCCGAGCTTTTCGTCCGGGTAATCGATGCGCGCGAAGGTGGAGAGCCATCCGGGCAGGAACAGCGCGAACAGGCTGGCGAAGACCGGTTCCAGGCAATAGATGAGCCCGGCCTGCGTCGCGGTAAGAAACGGCTGCCAGTAATTCATGAGCAGGTAACCGCCGAGCGTGCAGAACACGGTGAGGATGCCCATGAAGGCGGCGACGGGCGCCGAGCTGTAGGCGGCGATCCAATCATCGGATTCGCCAACGGTCAGCATGGCGACGGGCGCGGTGCCGATCGCGATGACGGCGAACATCACGAGCGTGAAATGGTTCACGTTGTTCGCGGCGAACTTGGGACGTTGCAGCCTGAGGATTTGCCCGGTGAAGATCGTGGAGCCGATCAAGGTTTCCAGTTCGCCACGGCCGATGTGAAACTTGCGGAGGTTCACTTCCGACAGAATTCCCACGCCCCCGATCACCATCAGGCAGCTCGAGATCACGCGGAGCGTGGGCCATCGTCGATCGCGGAACGCGACGATGAGCGGGATGAGCAGACAGTAAAATTGCGTGAGGAACGCGGACGTCGACGCGGAGGTGTAGGCGAGGCCGTCCATCTGGAAGACCAGTCCCGCCGCCGCGAACACGCCGAGGCCAGCGCCCTCCCAGATCTCCAGCCGCGTGAGCTTCCGCAGCGTGGGCCGGCAGACGAACAGCATGACGAGGGTGGCGAGGCTGAAGCGCACGACGATGGTCGCGGAGGCGATGAACCAGCTGCTGCTGTGCGGAAGCAGCGGCGTCTGCAGCAGCGCGACGGCCTTCATGATGGGAAAGCTCAGCGCCCAGCAGGCGTTGGCCAGCACCAGCATTTGCAGCGCGCGAAGTTGCCTCGGTGGCATTGACATGGGGCGATACGCTACAGGGCGCGACGTCGAAGACAACGGCGGAATGGCCCGCAATTCGTCGCTTGCGGACGCCCCGGCGCTCAGCAAAGTAGCGGTCATGCTGTTTAATCGTAGCTGGAACGGCGGCGTGCTCGCCGTGTTGTTGATGGCCGGATTGGCGGGGCGCGGCCTGGCCGCCGATGCCGGCGCGGACAAGACGGCGCTGGCGGTCGAGGCGCTCAGCCGTCTGCAGAGAGTCGACATCAACACCAATCCGAAGTTGAAGGAGGCCGTGATGCGCGTGCTGGAGAAGACGCGGGGCACGGCGAATTTTGTGAAGCTGGTGCAGCAGTTCAAACTTCCCGGCCAGGACGCGGGATTGCTCGAAGTGGCGGCGGCCCAGCCGTCGGGCGAGAGCGGCGTGGAGGCGATGCGCCTCGTGCTGGCCGGGGGCAATGCGAAAATCATCGAGGAGGCGTTGAGCGGAACGAACGGGGTGATGGCGGCCAGGATCGTCGAGGCGCTGGGCAACACGGCGGAGAAGCAGGCGGTGAAGTTTCTCGCGCCGGTGCTGGCGGACGGCCAGCGCGATGCCGTGTTGCGGAAGCAGGCGGTTCGGTCGCTGGCCAGAACGTCGGACGGCGCGAACGAGGTGCTGAAGCTGGCGCGCGAGGAGAAGCTGGCGGAGGCGCTGAAGTTCACCGCATCGACGGAGCTCAGCGCCGTGCGCTGGCCGGAGATCAAGGCCGAAGCAGCGAAGGTGTTGCCGCCGTTGCAGGGCCAGAACGCCGCGCCGCTGCCGCCGATTTCCGAGCTGGTGAAACGGAAAGGCGACGCGGCGAACGGCGCGAAGATTTATTTTAACGCGAACCCGGGCTGTGCGAACTGCCACGTCGTGAACGGGCGCGGCATCGAGCTGGGGCCGAACCTTTCCGAGATCGGGACGAAGCTCGGGAAGGACGCGCTCTACGAGGCGATTTTGGAACCGAGCTCGGGCGTCTCGTTCGGATTCGAGGCGTGGAGTTTCACGCTCAAGAACGGCGACGAAGCCTACGGGTTGCTCGCGAGCGAGACGGCGGACGAGGTGGCGGTGAAGGCCGTGGGCGGCATCGTGACGCGGCTGAAGAAGGGCGACATCAAGTCCCGCCAGCCATCGAAGCTCTCGATCATGCCGGCGGGATTGCAGGCGGCGATGACGGCGCAGGAGCTGGTGGATTTGGTCGAGTATCTCTCGACGCTGACAAAGAAGTAGCCGTCGTTCAGCCGGCCTTGCGCGGTGATTCGCCGGCGGCGGCCTTGCAGGCGTCGGCGACGAGCGCGAGATCTTCGAGGAACTCCTCGCGGCGCGAGGCGGGAATGACTTCGAGCACTTCCGACTGAAGCTCCACCGCCAGCGCGCGCGCCGCTTCGTATTTGGTCCTGCCGCTTTCGAGCAACCGGATGCGGTGCGCGCGGCGATCCTTCTCATGCGCCTTGCGTTCGACGAGGCCGGATTCCTCCATGCGCTGCAGCAGCGACGCGACGGTGTTCGGATCGCTGGACATGAGCTGGGTGAGCTCGCGTTGCGTGAGGCCGAGCGGATCGCCTTCCAGCAAGGTGCGCAGCACGGTGAACTGGTCGGGCGTGATTTCCAGATGGGCGATGCGGCGGCGGAAGGCCTGGTTTAATCCGTACCAGGCGCGGCGGAGCAGCGGCGGAAGACGCCGGCGCACGGGCGCATCAATGGGGAGCGCGGACGGGGCGCGAGATTTTTTTGCGGCGGCCATTCAGGTGCGGGATTTAACCGGGCCGCATGGCGAACAGCAAGCCAACGGTGGCTGGGCGGGCGATTTGATGACTGGCCAACAATTTGGGCGCCCCTCAAGCAGGTGAATCGGAAAGGAAACTTGCCTGCCGGCAGTGCTTGTGAAACCGTCTCCGCCTTGAATTTTTGAACTATGGCACACGTGAAATTGCACATCCCCGGCCCGGTTGAAGTCAGCGAGAAGACGTTCAAGGCGATGACGTCGCCAATGATCGGGCATCGCGGCCAGGGCTTCAAAGACCTTTACGCGAAGATGCAGCCGCAGCTCCAGACGCTGCTCGGCACCAAGCAGCTCGTTTATCTCTCCACGTCGTCCGCCTGGGGCGTGATGGAAGGCGCCATCCGCAACCTCGTCGCGAAGAAGGTGCTGAACTGCATGTGCGGCGCGTTCTCGGACAAGTGGCTCGACGTGAGCCAGCGCTGCGGCAAGCAGGCCGAGGGCTTGCAGGTGCCGTGGGGCTCGCCCATTCGCGCCGGGGAAGTGGACAAGAAACTCGCCACCGGCCAGTTCGACGCGCTGACGCTGATTCACAACGAAACGTCCACCGGCACCATGTCGCCGCTGGCGGAAATCGCCGCGCTGAAGAAGAAATATCCTGACGTGATGTTCATCGTGGACGCCGTCAGCTCGCTGACCGCGCTGCCGATTGGCTTCGACGCGCTGGGCATCGACGTCTTGCTGGCCGGAACGCAGAAGGCGTTCGCCATGCCGCCGGGTCTGGCGGTGTTCACGGCGTCGCCGGCGGCGCTGGCGAAGGCGGCGACGATCAAGGACCGCGGTTACTACTTTGATTTCGTGGAGTTCGAGAAGAACGCGAAGGACCACATGACGCCGAGCACGCCGGCCATCCCGCACATCTACGGGCTCGCGTCGAAGCTCGACGATTTCTTCGCCGAAGGTCTCGAAGCCCGCTACGCGCGTCACAAGAAGACGAACCAGATGACGCGCGACTGGGCGGCGGGCCACGGTTTCACGCTCTTCCCGGATGCCGGCTACGAATCCGTCACGCTCTGCTGTGTGAACAACGGCGCCAAGCCGGGCGGCCGCACGGTGGACGTCGCGAAGCTGCAGAAGCTCGTGAAGGATCAGGGCTTCCTGATCGATGGCGGCTACGGAAAGATCAAGGGCACGACGTTCCGTCTCTCGAACATGGGCGACGAAACGGAGGCGACCATGCAGCCGCTTTACGCCGCGCTCGACAACGCGATGAAGCAGCTGTGAGCCACGCGCCGCTTCCTCTGTAAATTCCTCGAACGATTGGTCGGGCACCGTGTCGAAGATCGAAATTTCATTGTCCTACTCATGAAAAACAAACTTCGGCATGGTGCGATTCTCGGCTTCGTTTTCTCCACTGCGGCTGTGCTGCTTGCCGGCTGCACGACCACTCGTTCGATCTCCGACTCCGGCTATCGTGATTCCAGCTATCACGGGGCTGCGCACACTGGTCCGACGTTCAAGGGCGAGCTGAGTGAGTTTGATGTGCTGGGCGTCCGGCGCGGGGGTGTCATTACCGACGAGGAGATCAACAAGGCGCTGGAAGCCTCATCCCGTGTCCGCGTGCGGAAAGGATCGTCGGTGTTGCTCATCCAGTCCGGCGCTTATCAACCGGACTTCCCGATGACGCAGGCTTTGGGGAAGCATGTGAACGTGGTGCCGTTCAGCGGACAATATGAATCCGGCACCGAGAACACCAATGCCAGCTATGCAAAGGCGCTGCGTCTGGCGGCGGCGCGCTCCGGTTGCGAGAGCGTCATTTGTTACTGGGGCACGCTGGAATCCGCGCGGCGCAACTTGGAAACAAAGACCGTCTCATGGGTGCCGGTGGTCGGCTGGGTGTTGCCGGATGAGAAGCAGTACATGAGGATTCGCCTCAAGCTGGCCATTGTAGACGTGCGATCGGGCAACTGGACGATGTTTTCTCCCGAGGCGTTCGACAGCAAATCGCTCAGCTCGATGTTGAACAAGGAAGCGGCCGATCAGGGGCAGGTGGAGAAGCTGAAGCGGCTGGCCTACGAGAAGGCCGCGGAGGATGTGATCAAGATTTACGCGAACTGACGCGGGCTAGCGCGAGGTGGCGCCGGTCTCGGAACGCAGCGCCTGCTCGTAGCATTCGAGCGCGTCGTTGAAACGTTCCTGCTGGTTGAAGATCGCGCCCTTGGAGAGATACGCCTGCGTCAGCGACTTGTTCAGCGCGATGGCGCGGTCATAGGCGCGCACGGCGTCGTCGAGGCGTTTCAGTTTCTCGAGCGCCATGCCGCGCTTGAGCTGGGCTTCGGCGAGATTCGGGGAGGCGGCGATGGCGTCATCGAAGCACGCGAGCGCCTCGTCGGCCTTGCCGAGGCTGAGGAGGACGTTTCCCTTGCTGAGCAGCACGGTGGTTTGATCGGCGGGCTTGCGGCTGGCGTTGCCATTGCGGCGTGATTTTCCGTCGGCCACTTCAGCATCGAGCGTCATTTCACTGGCCGTGGCGCCTTCGAGTTCAAGGACGCGGCGTTCGAGTCGATCAATGGTCGCGAGCAGCGTCTTGTTGCCGGCGCTGGAAGAGCCGGGCCCGATCAGGAGACGTTCGGAGCCGGAGAGTCCCATTGGCAGGCCGGCTCCGAGCAGGGCGCGATCGTTTTGGAAACCGTCGGCGACCTGGGCGAGGCGGTTCACGCCGCGCGTCTGGAAATACATCGAGAGGGCCAGGGCGATCAGGCCGAGCGCGACGATGCCGCCGCCAATCCACAGGGCGGTGAGGCTGGAAGCCTTCGACGCCTGCAACTGTTGTTCGCGTTGTTCGGCGAGCTTTTGTTCGAGCTGTTCCAGACGCGAGGCCAGAAGTTCGGCGTTGGTCTTCGCTTCGAGGCTGGCCTCGGCGCGGGCCTGTTCGATGGCCATCAGGGTGGCGTGCAGCTGTTCCTGGAGCTTCAGGTAGCTGCGGAGCTGGCGCTCGGTATCGAGGGAAATGGCGGACGGGGCGTTGGTGGCCGGCGCGGCGACGGCGTTCGTCGTCACGTTGGGTTCCGCTGCGGAAGCGGAAAGAGGGGCTGCTGCGAGGAGAAGGAGCAGCAACGTGAATCGAATGGTGGTGAGCCAGGTGAAGTTTTCCATAACTCCGCAAAATGCTGACGCACCACCGTCCGACCGGCGTTTTGCTTTAGGGCTGCCGGTCGGACGGGCGCGACATTTCAGTTTGCCAGCGGGGTGTCGTTCGCGACTGGCGGCGCCTCCGCAGGGGCGGCTGTTTCGGCAACGGCCTCCGCGGGGGCGGCGGGCGTTTCCGTGGCGATGGAGGCCGGGGCTTCCGCACCGGTGACTTCGCCAGCCTCGGGAGCGGCGGCCTCAGCCGTGGCTTCCGTGGCGACGGCTGTTTCGGTCTTCGCGGGCTTCGGTTGCTTGACCGGCTTGGGCGCGGGCTTCTTCGCGGTTTCGAGAACGCCGTTGGCGAATTCGATGACGTGGCCCTGGTGAATGAGCCAGTGCAGGTCGGTCATCACCGCGGCCAGTTCCGGGGAGGGCTCGGCCGCCGGAGCAGGTGCGCCGGCGGGAGTCTCGGCCTGGCCTTCCGCAGCGGGGACGGCTTCAGCGGCAGGAACTGGAGCGGGCGCCGGG
>JBDHQG010000234.1:0-6707 GCA_039806925.1 Limisphaerales bacterium | reverse complement strand
GCTGGCGAGTTCGACAAAGGTGGTGCGCATCTCGACCAGGCCGTTCTGGAGAGTTTGCAAATCCTGCGGCTGCGCCTGGTAACTGGTGCCGAGGATGCGACGCTGCACGGTGCGGGCGGCCTGACGCGCAAGCTGGTTCTGACGGTACAGGCGCTCGGCGAGGGCGCGCAAATCCCCGCCCTGGGTGGAGAATTGCCCGGCGGGCATCTGGGCCGCGGGCGGAGTGGTGTTCAGCGAAAGGATGGCGAACATTCCCAGCACAGCCAGGAGGGCTGGAATCGTTGACTGCATTGACCACCGTTTCATAGATTACCTCATCCCTTTGTTTCGCTCTGGATTTAACCCAGCGTAAGGAATGCCACTGTTCAAGGCGCGCGGTTCTTTCAAAGTGATGGCGAAACGGATCGGGCTTCTTTTCCGAGTGTCAGGGATGCGCGGCGGGCCGGAGATTTGTGTCGGGGCGTGGAGGCGTTATGCCGAATCGGGCAATTTACCCGGGCGGGAGCTTGCATTCTTAGATCAACGCCGTCCCACAAGGGCGTGGAATTGAGTCAGCAGGCGGAGATCTCCAACCGCGCCTGACCGCGCCCGTTCTCCTCATGTCGGTGGCTGCACTTGGAACTGAATTTTGACGCCCCTTCCAACCCGCAATGCCCGCAATGCTCGCGCCATTGCTACGGCAGCACCTGAAAACCCGTCATCGGGACGGCAGAGTTCGCAGACTCAGACGCACGAGGGTCGTTCTCTGAATCCGGCAGCGGAAGATTTTCAACATCCTGATGAGCGTTGTGGCAATGGTTTGCCGCATATAGGATAAATGAGCAAAAGGCAACGTTGTGGCTGAACACGATCCCGGATCCGAAGAAACCATCTTCTCGACCGCACTTCGACAGGGGCCGGCGGAGCGGGAGTCATTCCTCAATGCCGCCTGCGCCGGGCAACCGGCCTTGCGGCAACGGATCGAAGCGCTGCTCAAGGCGCAGTCCAAACTCGGCGAATTCATGGAAGCCCCCGCCAATTCCGGCCCGGTTGACGCCCCGGCGATCCAATGGGCCGCCTCGCCGGAGGAAAAGCCGGGCACCTGGATTGGCCGTTACAAGCTGCTCCAAAAAATCGGCGAAGGCGGCTGCGGTGTCGTGTACATGGCGGAGCAGGAGGAACCGGTCCGCCGCCGGGTTGCGATCAAAGTCATCAAGCTCGGCATGGACACCAAAAGCGTCATCGCGCGCTTTGAGGCGGAGCGACAGGCGCTGGCGATGATGGATCATCCCAATATCGCCAAGGTGCATGACGCCGGGGCAACCGAGAACGGAAGGCCGTACTTCGTGATGGAATTGGTCCGCGGCATCAAGATCACCGATTTCTGCGACCAGCACCAGCTCACCACGCACGCACGCCTCTCCCTTTTCATCCAGGTCTGTCACGCGGTCCAACATGCGCACCACAAGGGAATCATCCACCGCGACCTGAAGCCCTCGAACATCCTGGTGACCATCCACGATCCCGGCTCGCCCGGCGTGCCGAAGATCATCGACTTCGGCATCGCCAAGGCCACGCAGGGACGGCTCACCGACCAGACGTTGTTCACCGCGTTCGAGCAGTTTCTCGGCACGCCGGCCTACATGAGCCCCGAGCAGGCGATGATGACCGCCCTCGACATCGACACGCGGAGCGACATCTATTCGCTGGGCGTGCTGCTTTACGAATTATTGACGGGCCGCACGCCGTTTGACGCCAGGGAACTCCTCGCCGCCGGCTTCGAGGAAATGCGCCGCACGATCCGGGAGAAGGAACCGCTGCGCCCTTCCACGCGCCTGAGCACGTTGCTCGCGGCCGAGCAAACCACCGCCGCGAGCATGCGCCAGACGGAGCCGCCAAAGCTGGTTCACCTCGTGCGCGGCGACCTGGACTGGATCGTGATGAAGTGCCTGGAGAAGGACCGCGCGCGCCGCTACGAGTCGGCCAACGCGCTGGCGACGGATTTGCATCGGCACTTGAAGCACGAGCCGGTGACGGCCCGCCCGCCCAGCCGCCTTTACGAATTTCAGAAAACCGTGCGGCGGCACAAGGTCGGCTTCGCGGCGGCCGTGGCGGTGATGATCGTGCTGGCGGCCGGCGTGCTGATCACCAGCAGGGAGGCGGTGCGCGCGCGCCGCGCCGAACTGCGGACCCGTCAGACCGCCTACATCGCGGACATGGATCTGGCCAACCGCGCGCTTGCCGAGAACGATTTGGGAACCGCGCAGGCGCTTTTGCGCCGTTACTGGCCGGGGCCGCAGGAAGCCGATCTGCGCAACTGGGAGTGGCGCTATCTGGCAAATCTCGCGGGAGGCGACCCGCACTTCTCGCTGGTCGCCCATTCCACCGAGGTTCAAATCCTGTGCTTTCTCGACGACAACACCCTGCTCACCGCCGCGCCGGCGAACTGGCGGATCGTGAGGTGGAACCTCAAGGAGCGCCGGCCCTCCAACATCATCACCAATCAAAATTTTGGCGGAGATGGCGGCGTTTCGAAAGTCGCGGTGGCGGCACCCCGCCGGAACATGCTGTTTTCCCGCCCGCCATGGAACCGGGCCTCCGCCGTCAGGGTCATTGACCTTCAAAGCGGTCAGGATCGCAGCCTCCGCGATGCGAATGACACCCGCTTCAGTTTCGACGCGCCAATCAAATCGTTGGACCTCTCGCCTGATCAAAACGTTCTCGCGGCGGCTTTCGGCAATCACGTCGCCCTCCGGGATTTGGATCAAAAAACCTGGTCGCAGCCCTTTGCGACCGAATCAAGTGACGCCGCCCAGGGACTCTTCTCGCCGGATGGTCGCGTGCTGCTGGTCGCGGACGAGTCCGGCCGCATCGCCTTCTGGAATCTGGCTGATCGCCGGAGGCTCGGCGTCCTGACGAACGCCCCCGGCAGCCTCGGGATTCTGAGATTCTCGCGCGATGGCCGCTGGCTGGTGAATCCGGGCGGCAAGTCGCCCACGCAAATCTGGAGGGCCGAAGACCGCGCTTTGGTCGCGGAACTGCGCGATTCCGTCTTTGCCGAGCGCGCGCTGTTTTCACCCGATGGCCGCTGGCTGGCGCTGGTGGGCGGCGATTCCACCGTCCGGCTCTGGCAAACATCCGACTGGCGAAAAGTGCGGACGTTGCGCGCGCACACCGACGCCATCACGACGATGGATTTCTCGCCGCGGGGAAATGTGTTGGCGACCGGCGCCCGGAATGGTGAGGTGAAACTCTGGTCGTTGGAGGAGCCGCCGACCGCGCCGGAGCAGGTGTCGTTTTCCGCGTCCGCCTTCTATGAACTGGCCGGCGATGGCGGCGGCTTTGGTCGCATTCCACAGCCGGAAAGTTCCAACAACGTCGCGTTGCCGCTGACGGTCGAAGTCTGGACCACGACGCCTCTGCAACGGATCGCCACCGCGCCGCTGCCGGCGGGCCCGCCGGCGAGCGGCGTCGTTCTGGCCGGCGGCCGGGGCCTGGTGTTGGGCGGCTCCGATGGAAGCATCCGCGTTCTCGATCCGGCTGGACGAGAAACGGTCGCGACCAACGCGCACAAAAAGGAGGTTTACCGCATGGACGCCTCGTTGGATGGCTCCACGCTGGCGACCAAGGAATTGGATTATTCAGAACACGCGCAGGTCCGTATCTGGCGGCTCCCGCGCCTGGAACCGATCGCCCTGTTGCCACGCGCCGAGAACATACATGGGATCAAACTCTCCGATGATGGCAAGTGGCTGGCGGGCTTCACCGGGCCGGGCGACATGGGAGTGTGGGAAATCCCCGCGATGAAAGGGCCGCCGATGTGGCGGACGATGGAGGCCATGCAAGACATCATGGCGTGCGCTTTCTCGCCGGACAATCGATGGCTGGCGGTGGCCACCCACGGGGGAAGCGCCTTCCTCTGGGATCTCGCGACTCATCGCCGCACGGTGTTGCCGCGGGCCCTGACCCGATACCATTCGCTTTCGTTCTCCATCGACGGTTCCCGCCTGGCCGCCGGTTCGGAAGGGGAAAGCATACTGTTTGATACTGCCAGCGGGCGGGCCATTCTCTCGTTCAAAGAACGCGGACTAAAGCTTGCCTTTGCCCGCGATGGCGAGAGGCTCCTGGCGGTGCGCAGCGAAGGGGCTTCCGTGTTCCACGCGCCTCCTTTTGGCAGGCTCCAGTTCGATTGGCTGAAGGAAAAGCCTTCCCAGGAAATCCCCCCTTATCCCGGCCCCAACACCAATTACGCCAGACCCGACCGGCCATAGCCGCGCGCGCGATCACTGACGCTGATGAGCGAATTGACAAAAATCCTCCACGCCCCGGCGCAAGGAAACGCCGGCACCGCCGGCAAGCTGTTGCCGCTGATCTATGACGAGCTGCGCCAGCTCGCCGCCGTCAAGCTGGCGCGGGAATCTTCCACGCAAACCCTCCAACCCACCGCGCTCGTCCACGAAGCCTGGCTCCGTCTCGGCGGCGACGATCAAGTCACCTGGGAAAACCGCACCCACTTTTTTTGCGCCGCCGCCGAGGCGATGCGCCGCATCCTGATCGATCGCGCCCGAAGGAAACAGGCGCGGCGGCATGGCGGTGGCCAGCAGCGTCTCGACGTGGCGGAAGTCGAAATCGCCGCGCCGATGCAGGAGGACGAGCTGCTGGCGGTCAACGAGGCGCTCGACCGTTTCAGCCGGCACGCGTCGCAGAAGGCCGAGCTGGTGAAACTGCGATACTTCGCCGGCATGGGGCTGAAGGAAGCCGGCCAGGTGCTGGGCATTTCCGAGCCCACCGCCGTCCGCTGGTGGACATACTCCAAGACCTGGCTTTACCAGGCGATTCAGGAAGCTCGCGGATCGGCGGAAAGCGAGTTGTAGGTGGCGAGCTGTTCGATGATGCGCCCGGCTCTGCACATGCCAATTCAGTGAACTTGGAAAAGGTGTCGAACACGGATTGAACTCAGCGCGCGGTAAGGCAACCAAAATGGCGCGCAGGCTTCCAGACCACTTTGAACATCGACATGCCAAAGACGGGTTCCTTGTTCGGTGGCCAGAGACAATTGTCCTTCGTATGTGATCTGGAAGCCTGTCCTACAGTCGTGGCAGACCACAACTCACGATTTCCTACTGCATCGTTTCGGCTTAATGCCTTCACCCCGCCGCGTCGATCTGGACCGCCTCCAGTCATTTCCATGCAATGGTGAAATTTCGGCTGATTGACGATCCGCGGAGCCTCTGTTTAGCTGCGTCGCGCAATGAGATTCCCATCATTGGGTTCGCTGCGGTTCGCCTTCCTCCTCGGGACATTCACATTCGCTGCGAGTTCACTCCGCGCCGGGGACTGGCCGCAATGGCGCGGGCCGCTGGCAAACGGGGTCGCGCCCGGGGCGAATCCTCCCACTGAATGGAGCGAGCAGAAGAACATCCGCTGGAAAGTCGCGCTTCCCGGCAGGGGACACTCCTCTCCGATCATCCAGGGCGAGCGCGTTTACGTCACCGCCGCCGCGCCTGTCGGCGAAGCCCGGCAGCCGGTGTTCGACAGCGCCCCCGGCGTTCACGACAGCATACCTGTCACGCATCGCCACGAGTATCTGGTGCTCGCCCTGGAGCGGAAGAGCGGACGCATCGTGTGGAGGAAGGTTGTCCGCGAGGAATGGCCGCACGAAGGCGGGCACACGACGGGAAGCCCCGCCTCCAATTCCCCGGTGACGGATGGCGAATTCGTCTATGCCTTCTTCGGCTCGCGAGGGCTTTATTGCCTGGACACGGAGGGGAGGATTCGATGGCAGCTGGACCTCGGCAAAATGCAGACGCTCCATGCGCACGGTGAAGGCAGTTCACCGGTGCTGCACGGCGACCGGCTCATCGTCAATTGGGATCACGAGGGCGAATCGTTTCTCCATGCCTTCGACAAACGCACCGGGAAACAGCTCTGGAAAGTCGCGCGCGACGAAAAGACGTCATGGTCGACGCCGCTCCTCGTCAACGTGGCCGGCAAGACCCAGGTCGTCGTGAGCGCCACCAGGCGCGTGCGCGGCTACGAAGTCGAGACCGGCAAATTGCTCTGGGAATGCGACGGGCTCACCGAGAACGTCGTCGCATCACCCGTGCAATGGAAGGATCTGTTGATCGCGGGCAACAGCTACTATCGGCAGGCGATGGTCGCCATCCGGCTGCCCGGCGCCCGCGGCGACATCAGCCGGTCAACCAACGTCGCCTGGCGGCTCAATCGATTGACGCCCTACGTGTCCTCGCCGCTTCTTTACGGGGACACGCTGTATCACCTCCGTCACAATCAGAACGTGCTCGTCCGGCTCAATCCGGCGACCGGTGAACTTCACGGTGATCCGCTCCGCCTGGAGGGCATTCAGGATTTCATTTTTTCCTCGCCGGTGGGAGCCGCCGGCCGGATTTACATCACAGGTCGCGATGGCAACATCGTCGTCCTGCGCCAGGGCGGAGACCACGCGACGCTCGCCGTCAACAAGCTCGACGACTCGTTCAGCGCGTCCGCCGCGCTGGCAGACCGCGAGATTTACCTGCGCGGGGAACGCCACCTCTACTGCATCTCCGAAAACTGAGCCGGGAGCATTCCGGCATTACCCGCGAAAAGGCCATCCGTTCCCATTGCCCACCCTTTGCAGTGCGGGACAGGCAGGATGCCTGTCCTACTTCCAACAGCATCGTTCCGTATTAAATGTGATTGAGGCCAGGCGCTGAAATGGCTACGAT
>JBDHQG010000233.1:0-6710 GCA_039806925.1 Limisphaerales bacterium | reverse complement strand
GAGCAGGAATTCACGTTGGAGGGGACGCATCATTTGGGCGTGTTGCCCAAACACGCGGACCGCGACCGGTCCCCGGTCGCAGCGGGTGAAGCGCACCGGGCACCGTTGAAGTTTGCATGCCCTGCCGTCCGGGCGACGCGCTGCGAGCCGGGACGGCTCGCGCTCCGATGTTGTAACGACATTTGCGCAACACGCACTCAAGATGCGCCCCGTTGGAGGGGGACGGCGGGCGTGGGTTGACCTGGGCGTCGCCGTGGGATACACCAGCGCCGATGCCTGAAGCGCCCGCCCCGGAACCAGCAAATTCGCCGCAATCCACTCCTGCGCCCCGCCCGAAATCCGGTGCGCCGTTGCATACACGCATTTTCATCGGGCTGGCCATCGGCGTGGTGGCGGGTGTCGGCGTGAATCGAATTTTCGGCGGCGATCACGCCGTCGTGAGCTGGGTGCTGTCGAACGTCACCGAGCCGGTGGGACAGTTGTTCCTGCGGCTGCTGTTGATGACGGTGGTGCCGCTGGTGTTCTCGTCGCTCGTCGTCGGCGTGGCCGGACTGGGCGACATTCGGAAGCTCGGCCGCATCGGGCTCAAGTCGTTTGTTTACTGCGCAGTCATCTCGGCGATCTCGGTCCTCATCGGACTTGGATTGGTCAACGCCATCCAGCCCGGGAAGCGCATCGCGCCGGAGACGGCGGCGGGCTTGCAACAACGTTATGGTGCGGACGCGGCGAAGCGGGTGGAGGACGCGAAGAAAGGTGGAACGACGGATTCGACGGCGATGCAGGTGATCAAGACGCTGATTCCGGCGAACCCGGTGGCCGCCGTGGCGGGCGAGACGCCGAACATGCTGCACCTGATGTTTTTCGCAGTGATGTTCGGCGTGGCCATCACGCTGGTCGGCTCCGAACGCACCGGCCCCCTGGTCTCAGTTCTGGAGGGATTATATGCAGTCTCGGCAAAGATCATCGACCTGATCATGAAGGTCGCGCCGTATGCGGTGGCGTGCCTGCTCTTTAACAACACCGCGCGGTTCGGCCTCGACCTGCTGGCGGCATTGGGCTGGTTCGTGGTGACGGTGCTCATCGGACTGACGCTGCACATGGTGGGAACTTATTCGCTGTCGGTCTGGCTGCTCTCGCGAATCTCGCCGCTCGAATTCTTCCGCCGCATCAAGACAGTGCTGCTGACAGCCTTCTCCACATCGTCTTCAGCCGCCACGTTACCAACGACGTTGCGCGTTTCGGAGGAAAACCTCGGCGTGCCGCGGGAGATCAACAGCTTTGTGCTCACGGTGGGCGCGACTGCGAATCAGAACGGCACCGCCCTCTATGAGGGCGTGACAGTCCTGTTCCTCGCGCAGCTGGCGGGCGTGGACCTGACGCTGGGGCAGCAGTTGCTGGTGGCGTATCTCGCGATCCTGGGCGGCGTGGGAACGGCCGGCGTGCCGAGCGCGTCGATTCCGTTCATCGTGGTCGTGCTCGCCGGAATCAACGTCAACCCGACGCTCATCGCCATCATCCTCGGCGTGGACCGCATCCTCGACATGTGCCGCACAACGTTGAACGTGGCCGGCGATCTGACGGCGGCGACCTACGTGGCGCGCTCGGAAGGTTACGAACTGCTGAGGCCGGCCAGGACTTCAACCGGCGATGAAACAGCCGCCGGATGACAGGTTCGCCGTCCGTGCTTTGCGGTTTCGGGAGGGCGACCGAAACGTTGGTCCGCGAATTCTCCCGCCCTTCTGCGCCCGGGGACGGGCGCACTCCGTCATCTCATTTTCAAACAGGCTCTATGGCTTCAGATGGTGATCGAACCACACGCTGCCGACGATCACCGCGAACAGAAGCATCACGATGCCAATCGCCCAAAGCGTCCGTCGCAGAATGCGCTTCCAGTTCACGAGCTACTTCGCGGAGGTCAATCGCACATCGACCATCATGTCGGCGGCGATCTTTTCGAGTTCCGCGCGGAGCTTCTGCGGGTCGCAGTTTGCCGGAACGAGCAGGCGCGCCTCGGCCTTGAACAACGTCTCGCCCGACATCGGCGCGCTCGTGCATTCGGTCGAAAGCTCCTCGACGTTCACGCCACGGGACGCGAGCGCCGCCGTCAACTGGCGCACGATGCCCGGGCGATCGTGCCCGACCAGATCGAGGTTCATCAGATGCTGGCCTTGCGGCGCGAGTTGATCGTTGTCGGGCCGCATCGTCACGGCGAGCCCGCGTTCGTTCAACTTTTCAAGCGCCTTCGTGAGGGCGGGGAGGCGATCCGACGGCACGAGGACGCGGAGGATGCCGGCGAACTCGCCACCGAGCCGGCACATGCGGCTCTCCAGCCAGTTCCCGCCGTGCTCCGCAACGAGGCTCGCGAGCGACTCGACCAATCCGGTGCGGTCCTTCCCAAGAACCGTCAAAACGAGGGGTGTTTGCATGCGCCCAGTAGAACGTTCTTGTCGGCTGAGGCAAGCACCTTCACGAGTGCCGCCCAGTCGTAGTCCATCTGGCGCGCGCGGTGCGGATGACCAGCTTCCCGCTCTCCAGTCGCTCGACATGAGGCTGGCTCATGTTGATCCCGGCGGAAGTGCCCGCCAATCTGAAGACCATGAGGGGCATCCTTCTTCCTTGCGTCTCGTCAGCCGGTCTCCGGCCGGTTAAAGCCCTGCTCATTTTCATGACAGGCCATCATGCGTTGGAAACAAATCATCTGTGCCAGGGTCGGCCTGATACGTAGAGCGCGACCAATTGCGAGCGGCGGCGAACGCCCAGTTTATCAAAAACGCGGCTGAGATAATTCCGCACCGTCTTGTCCGTCAAGCCGATGGCTTGGGCCACTTCGCGGTTCGAATGGCCTCGACCGACCAGTTCAAAAACACGGCGTTCCTGTCCGGTCAATTGATCCAATCGTGATGGCGTCATCGCGCCGGACCGCAGCCCGCCGGGGGCTTCGCCCGTCTGCCGCGGCTGCGGGGTCACGACTCCGGCGCTCGCGACTTCTCGAATGGCTCCGATCAAGTCCGCCTCGGCCACGTCCTTGAGCAGGTAGCCGTCCGCGCCCGCCTTGAGCGCCGCCAGCAAAAGCGTGTCATCAGCGAAGGATGTCAGCACCAGCACCTGAACGCGTGGGGCGCCGCGCTTGAGCGCATCAATGATCTCGACGCCCGAACCGTCCGGCAGCCGCAAATCGAGCACGATCACATGAGGATTGGTTCCCTTGCTCTCGCGCACCGCCTCGGCGCAACTCCCGGCTTCACTCACCACCCACAAGTCCGGCTCGTCGTTGATCAGGTTGCGGAGTCCGACGCGGACAATGGCATGATCGTCCACGAGCAGGACGCGCAACGGTTCCATGTTCGATCGATTCATGAGAATTCCGCCGCTGAACTTACCGGCACTTCGACAATGAGCCGGCATCCTCTGCCATCTACCGTTTCCCAACGGTGCGTACCACCGACTTCAAGCACCCGCGCGGCGAGATTTGCCAGCCCGCGACCTCCGTGTTGCGCCGCCTTGAGATCAAAACCATTCCCGTCGTCCGCGACTTGCAACCGAACGATTCCGTTCTGCTGCTCCAATGCAATCCGCACCTGCCGTCCCCCGCTGTGCCGGATGCTGTTGCTCAATGCCTCGCGGGCGATGTTCACCAGTTGAAGCGATTGGGCAGGGGTTAACTCCCGATCACTTCCGGGCATCACTTCCAACTGCAAATCCATTTCCGTCCCGATTTTCAAATGGGCAATCACTCCCGCCAGGGCGTCCCCCAGCGGCACGTTCTCGCGAGCACCGGGATCGGTCTCCCGGATGAAGTCGCGCAATTCGCTGATCACCCGTTGCAGTGCATCGGTGGTTTCCATGATCTGCCCGGCGACGTCTGCGGGACGTTTCTCCAGCAGACGCTGCGCGCGTTGCAGCGCGAGGCCAATGCCGTAAACCGACTGCAATGTCCCGTCGTGCAGATCGCGGCTGAGCCGTTCTTGCCGGGCCAGCGCAACGCGGAGTTGCGCGGCCAAAGCCGCCTCCCGCCAACGGCCCCGCGTTTGCCATGCCACCACGGCAGCGACGACGAGCGTGAGCGCCGCGCCGACTCCCCAAACGACCCGGGCTCGATAACGCAGGGAGGCGGCTTCGAATTCAGGCGTGCTGGCGAGGCGCGCCGTCCAGGTCCGCCCATACCAACGCATGGCTGAATCATGTGTGTGCCGGGGCTGAGGCGGCAATGTCTGTCCGGGATTGAGCAACGTGTCAGAGGTTGGATCTTTGCTGCTGAAAAGTTGCACACGCAGTTTCGACGTCCCGGCGTTGAACTCGTTCAGAAACAAGTCGCCGCCGAGAAACGCGGCCAGCAAGCCGGTCGCCTGTCTGGCCCGCTGTTCATCGCGGCGGGCCGCGGCCTGTTTTTCAGTTTCGTAGGGCCGCTGCCATGCGATTCGATTCGTAAACTCCAATGGACTCAACGGCGCGACAAACCAAAACCCGACCTGCGACTCGCCCTGCTGTGAAACCAGCCGGGCCGGACGTTCCGCCACCCAGCCGACGGTTGCGCCCAGCGCGGATTCAAAGGAAGGATGCTCCGCCGTTTCTGCGAGCAAGTCGTCGCCCAAGGCAGGTTCGTTGAACCCGGCCTTGGCGGAGCGCCGCCACACGGGAAACCAGCCATCGGCGTCAATGCGGGTCGTGACGATCCGCCCGGGGTGCCCGGTGACTTGTGTCGCCGCACGGCGTTCGAAAGCCATGCGCTGCTCTGGGATGATCCGTGGCGCCACTAACAGACAGATCACATTCGGGTAATGATAGCTGGTTCCAAGCGTGTGGGTCACCCAGCCGCCCCAATCCGCGGAAGACATTTCCCCGTTGTTCCGGGCGCAAACATCACGCAAGCGGCCCAGCACCGACTCGTAGCGCTCCATCTTCTGCTCGACCATTTGCACGACTAGGCGCGCCTCGGCGGCAAACCTTTCCAAGTCCCGCGCTTGCGCCCAGCGGTCCAACTGCCAACCGGCGAAAGCGGTGACACCCATGCCTGCGAATGCCAAGGCCAGCGCCAGCCAATAATTCCGCCATGGTGGCTTGGCTGACAAACCGCGCGATACCGCACCATCCCGCCTGGCCGATGGTGGTTGGTGAAACATGATACGAATCTACCGGCCTTGGCCGTCACAACGGAAGCCTGGAGTCCGCCCGCCAACTTTTTAGAGGCAAATGTCCCTAGCGGGAAACATGCGAAGGTTGATAAGGAGACGCTCATGCACTCGATTCCAAATTCTTCGACCAAATTCCTCGCCTCTCATTGGATCATCCCACCTCGGGCCGACTCGGCACCCGTCGTTTCTTTTACAAAGGGGGTGAAACAATTCTTCCCCATTCAAAAATATTGCTCATTGATGCAAGCACTTGCCTGCCTCCTTTTGTCCGGGCTGATAGAGCCAGAACAGTCCAGCGCCGCAGAACCTTCAATCGACTTTACAAGTGCGCCGATCTACGAGATCGGGGATATCCCCTTTCAAACCGTCTGGGAAGGACAGGAGACAAAGTTTCGTGTGCGGGCGACGGCCTTGGGTGCGGGCACATTGGTTCAAGCTGGTTATGCGATTCCGCCTTCGGGGACCATTTACTTCGAATCGGGCAATTTCCTCTATCGGCCGGGCACGAATGACAAAGCGGAGTTCACCGTCACATTTTCCGCTTCGGCTGGCCCAAGCCGGTTGGAGCAAATCGTGCCCATCCAGCCGATACCGCTCCTCCCGGCTGAGAACGACTTGCTTGGTGTGGAGCGCAAAGGCGTGCCGGATCCGACATCGCGGGATTATCTCGTCATCAGTGACCTGAAGGATGCGGCAACGACGCCGTTCAATCACGCGAATCGCCGGTTACGCACCGTGACCGTTTCCGGCAAGGAGGTGATCCTGCGCGAAGGGCACGCGAACCGGCTGTGGGATTCCTTGAACGGCAACGCGGACGTTCGGGAATTCCAACTCAATGCGGAAAAGCTCGTCATCGCCAGCCCATTCCGGTTGCCTTCGACCAAGGTCACCATTCGAGCGCGGCAGATCGAATTTCAGGATCTCGGGGCACAGCCCAGCCACATCAGCACTCAACCATTGGACTACGCGGGCACTCCATCACAGACGATGACGCCAGGAAGCACGGGTCTCACGGCAGGAGACCTGGAAGTCTATGCGGAGTCGATCATCGTGTCCTCGGTTCAAGACAGCCCGCCCGCCCGCTTCATTACGCGTGGTGGGGCCGGGCAAAACGGCGCACCCGGGACGGGCGGAGATCCAGGGCCGAACTACAAGCAAATCGATCCGGTTCACTTTAATCCTGGAACCTCCGCAGGCATCTACGAAAGGTCTGGAACTCCTCCAGAAACCATTCGCCGTCGCACCACGGGATTTGCGCTGGATTCCAATCAAGACGCCCAGTGGGATGTCTATAATTCGGTGACTATTGGTGATTCTCGCTTGGAAACCCGCCCGGCTGATAATGTGAGCCGCAACGCCGTTACCAGTCACGTCAATGGTCGGAACTGGCGCCCAGACGGCGGAAACGCCACGGCAGGCGGCCTTCCCGGAAACGGCGGACGCGCGGGGCGCAGCAAGTCAAACCTGGCGGCGGTGTTGGAATTGACAGACATGTCAGGAGGGGCGCCCGGCACGACTCCCGGTTATCAAGGTGGAGCCGCGGGCACACCCAGTCCGGTTTATTTCTGGATCGCCACG
>JBDHQG010000232.1:0-6737 GCA_039806925.1 Limisphaerales bacterium | reverse complement strand
GTGATGCACTCGCGCGCGCCGGGCATGACGATGTTTCGCAGTCCCATGCTGGTGTGGATGATCGTCATCGCGGTCATCCTGTTCATGATCTCCGTCGGCCCGCTGGTGGCCGGCGCGGTGATGCTGCTGATGGACCAGACCATCGGCACGCATTTCTACGATCCGGCGCGCGGCGGCGACCCGCTGCTGTTCCAACACCTGTTCTGGTTCTTTGGCCACCCGGAGGTCTATGTGCTCCTGCTCCCGGTCTTGGGCGTGGTGGCGGAAATCTTCACCGTGTTCGCCCGCAAGAAGCTCTTCGCCGAGAAGGCCATCATCTACACCACGTTCATGGTCGGCATTCTGAGCATGATCGTCTGGGCGCACCACCAGTTCATCGCCGGCATCGATCCGCGCATGGCCACGATCTTCAGCGTCACCACGATCATCATCTCGATCCCCATCGCGCTGATCTTCTTTTCCTACATCGCCACGCTCTATGGCGGCTCCATCCGGCTGGCGACACCGATGCTCTGGGCGCTGGGCATGCTGGTGGAGTTCCTGCTCGGCGGCGTGACGGGCATCTACCTCGGCTCCAGCGCGCTCGACGTTTACTTCCACGACAATTACTTCGTGGTCGCGCATTTTCATTACACGCTCATCCCCACCGTGGTCTTCGGCGGCTACGCGGCGGTCTGCTACTGGTTCCCCAAGGTGACGGGCCGGATGCTCGATGAAGGGCTCGGCAAGTGGCATTTCTGGCTCTCGGCCCTGCCCTTCAACTTCATCTTCATCCCGCTCTTCTTCACCGGCATGGCCGGCCAGCACCGTCGCATCTGGGATTACACCCTGTTCGGCGACGTGAACACGCCGGGCCTGCTCAAGCTCAACCAGCTCGCGACGCTCGCACTCATCGTCATGGCCCTGGGACAACTCATCTTCGTGTGCAACGTGATCCGCAGCCTGCGCCGCGGCAAACCCGCGGGCGCCAATCCCTGGGAGGCAAACACCCTCGAATGGGCCGCGCCCTCGCCGCCGCCGCACGGAAACTTCGCCGAAATGCCCGTCGTCTATCGCGGCCCCTACGAATACAGCGTGCCGGGACGCGAATCGGACTTCTGGCCGCAGCACCAGCCCAACTGACTTCGCATGAACCAGACGCTCACTTCCCACGTTCACGCGCCCATCGCCACCACGCGCAGTGCGACGGGCATCCCCACCGGCCGGCTCGCCCTGTGGTGGGTGGTGGCGTCGGAAATCGCCATCTTCGGCGGGCTCATCGTTTGTTATGTCCTCTTCCGCCTGCGCCACCCGGAGTGGGCCGCCGAGGCCGGGCACACCAAGTTGCTCGCGGGCGCCATCAACACCTTCGTCCTCCTCACCTCGAGCCTCAGCGTCGTGCTCGCCCATCAGGCGGTGTCCGACGGCCGGCTTCAGCGCGCCTTCAACCTGCTGTGGCTCACCATCGGCGGCGGCCTGGTCTTCCTCTGCGTCAAAGCCTACGAATACACGAGTGAAATCACCGCCGGCTACACCATCGGCCGGAGCGTCTTCTGGGCCTTCTACTACGGGGCCACGGGCCTGCACGCGCTGCATGTCATCGCCGGCATGACGGTGATGGGCATCATCTCCTTCGCGGTCAGGCAGGGCCGCGACGTCCAGCGCGTCGAGTACGCCGGCATCTACTGGCACTTCGTGGACGTTGTCTGGATTTTCCTTTTCCCGCTCTTCTACATCGCCAGCGGACTTGACTGAACCCCCTCACCCCATGCCACACAGCAACGAAGAAGCCGCCCACGCCCACCCGCGCTACGTGCTCATCTACGGCACGCTCATGGTGCTGCTGCTCGTCAGCATTTTCGGCCCGATGCTGGGCGGCAAAGCGGTCATCCTCATCACGGCCTTCGGGGTGGCCGCCGTGAAGGCCCTCATGGTCTGCGCGTATTTCATGCACCTGAAGTTCGAGCGCAAATACGTCTGGTGGATTCTCCTGATGTGCGTGCTCTTCCTCGGCGTGCTGTTCTTCGGCCTGGCGCCTGACGTGATGAAGAAGGAAGGCGTGAACTGGAAGAACCCCGGACTGGGCCGCCCTGCTTCGACGGCCGCCGCCGCGCATTGAATTGATCGACGACATGAACGCCGTCGTGAACACGCTTCACCCCGCGCCTCCCCCACGCCGCGAGATCATTCCCAGCCCCGTCGCCGCGATGCTCGTCTTCGTGGCCTGCGAAGTGATGTTTTTCCTCGGCCTCATCAGCGCCCACCTGATTGCCCGGTCCGGCGTGCCGGACTGGCCGCCCGCCGGCCAGCCGCGCCTGCCGGTGGCCGGCACCGCGTTCAACACGCTCGTGCTCCTGGCCAGCGGCTTTTTTCTGTTCCTGGCCAACCGCCGCTTCGCTCATACGGGCCGCCTGGGCAAGGCGCGAAACTGGTTCACCTGGAGCCTGGCCACGGGCCTCTTCTTCCTGGTCGCGCAAGGCACCGAATGGGTGCGGCTGATCCACTTCGGCCTGACGATCCGCTCCAGCATGTATGGCAGTTTCTTCTACCTGATTGTGGGCGCGCACGCCGTCCACGCGCTCGCGGCGCTGGTGCTGATGTTGACGGTGTGGTTTCCGCTGCGGCGCGGGGTCATGCCGGTCGCGCGTTTCCAGGCCGCGCAAGTCTTCTGGCATTTCGTCGTCGGCATCTGGCCGCTCATCTTCGCGATGGTTTACCTCCGCTGACATGCGCTCCTGTCCTGCCATATCCTTCCGCAGCGCGACCGTTCTGCTGGCGTTGTTCCTCCTGCTGGCTGCCGCCCCAAGCCTGTCCGCCTGCCCCGTCTGCTTCGCCGCGAAAAAAGATTCGCGCGTCGCCTTCTACGTCACGACTGCCGTGTTGACCGCTGCGCCGTTCGTGCTCGTGGCGGCCTTCGTCATCGCCATCCGGCGGCGGATGAAGCGTCAATCCCTCAACTCTCCACTGCCACAGGACGGAAGCCGTCAGGATCTTTGCCCATCGCAACGCTGAAACCAGGGCGACATTGTCGGCCTTTCCAGCCTGATGGCGGTCGTCCCACACATTGCAGGGCGGCTCGATGCGCCATCCCGATCGTCATCCCCCGGCAAACACTCTCCATATATTGCGCCGCCCCGGGCAAGGAAATGGATGTTTCTTAACTCAAGTCTCCGCGCGGGCAACCGATCTCTCCTCCCACGAGCCCGGATCGAGACGACCAGCGGAAGGGCCCGCGTATCATCAGAGAGCAGCCATGACATCACGCATAAAAATCCACCCCACCGGCGAGGAGCTTTATTTTGGGAAGGAAGAGATCATTGTCAGCAAGACGGATCTTCGTGGAATCATCACCTACGCCAACGACGTTTTTTGCCGCATCTCCGGCTATCAGGAGGCCGAGTTGCTGGGGCAGGCCCACAACATCATCCGTCACCCGGACATGCCGGCCTGCGTGTTCCAACAGCTCTGGGACACCTTGCAATCAGGCCGCGAGATCTTCGCCTATGTGCTGAACCTCGCCAGATGCGGGGGCCACTACTGGGTGTTCGCGCATGTGACCCCCAGTTTCAACCAGCAGGGTGAGATCGTGGGCTATCATTCCAACCGCCGTGTTCCCTACCCGGATGCATTGCCGCCGGTTCGGGAACTATACCAGCAGCTGCGCGCGGAGGAACGGAAGCATTCCGACCGCCGGCAGGGGCTTGCGGCATCGAGCCAGCTGCTGGCCCAGACTCTCAACGCCACCGGACTCGACTACGCCCAATTCGTCTTTGGCCTGTCCAGTTCGACAAAACTTGAAGCCGCTGTTTGAACCCGAGGATTGCATGATGAAACGCCGCTTTCCGGGCAGGGGCCTGCTCAACACCATCACCACATTCTGGCGAAGCCGGTCCAAGAAGGACGCGCTGACAACCATCATTCAAGTGTGTGAACAAGCCGCCGCCGGGGATCTCGAAACAAGGCTTTCGCCCCTGCCGGCCGATGCGGAGCTAGGCCGGGCAGGCCGGGCCATCAACCACCTGCTCGACATCACCGACGCCTACGTGCGCGAGAGCCGGGCCGCCATGGAACATTGCACCCAGGGGCAATTCCACCGCCCGATCCTCCTGCGAGGGCTGCCCGGCGCGTATCGGGACGCCTCCCTCACCATCAACCGGGCCGCGTCCCAGATGAAGGGGCGCAGCGAGGAGATAACCCGCTTTCAAGCGGAACGGGAGCGCATGGTCAACGAAGTGGCCGACACCACCCAGTCGGTGGCCGCGGCCTGCGAGGAACTTTCCGCAACATCCGGCGAGATCTCCAACCAGACCGGCCGCGCCGTTCAATTCACGCAGGAGAGCGTCCTCCAGGCCGACGCCGCCAACCAGCTGGTCGCCTCCCTTCAGCAGTCGGCCGGCGAGATTCAATCGTTCGTCACCTTGATCCGGGAGATCGCGCTGCAAACCAGCCTGCTGGCCCTCAACGCCGCCATCGAAGCCGCGCACGCCGGCCAGTACGGAGGGGGCTTCACCGTCGTGGCCAACGAAGTCAAACAACTTTCCCTGAACACCGCCAACACCATCGACAAGATTGCCGGCCAGGCCGCGTCCATCCAGACGATCAGCCAGGATCTGACCAAGGTGGTCACGCGGATCACGGATTCCATGCGGCAAATCAACGACAACACCAGCGCCATCTCCGGCGCCGTCCGCGAACAGGTTCAAGCCACGGAGAACATCGCCCAGCAGCTGGCCGACGTGTCCGGGTCGATCCGCCAGATCGCCCCCGACCAAGGCTCCAGTGATGACGCTCTCAATCATCCGCGCCCTGCCGTCGCGCCCGTGGCGTCAGAAGCATTGTGCTGATCGTGTTGCCGAGAAAGAGAACGAGCGCCACGGCGTTCAATACCCCGCCCCATTGCCGGACCTCGGCCCATCCGGCCAGCGCTCCGATCATGCGCACCAAGAGCGAGCCGTGCAACACGGCGAAGTGAATGTAGAAACGCGGCCGATAGGCGACCGGCCTGCCGAGCACGGAAGGGAAGATGACCGGAGCGTGCCCGAAGATCATCGCAAACACATATCCAAGGAAGAACGCGTGCAGCGCGGCGTCATAGCTGCCGCCGGATTGCAGTGGATGGGCGAAGATTAACAACGCACCAGACACCGCCATCCAGGCGAACCCGGACAACAGGCACACCGCCATGAAGCGGGGCAGCCCCGTCTGTCGCACCGTGCGCCGCGCCAGATCGAAGCGCGCGTGCCATGCGGCGAGCCCCAACAACCCGGCGCCCAGCAGACGTTCCCCCTGCCACACCGTTGCCAGGATGCCCGCGCCCAGCATCACGAGAAGAGCGAGGAACAACGGACGCGCCGCCGGCTCTTCACGTTGAAACCGGCCCAGATCGAGCCGCTCCCCGGCAATGGTCAATGCCAGGAAAAGCATCCACCACGGAACCACGCGATCCATCGTCCAGTCGGCAAGCCACAGAAGATTTCCGACCAGCCAGCTCGCGGCCCCCAGGCTCATCGTCACGGTGAACAACTCGCGGCGCAGTTGAACCACGCGCAGCGTGACCGCCAGAAACACCGCGCTTCCAGCGGCGAGGCAGAGCAACCCCGCCCGCCCGCCCTGCCCGGCCATCAGCATGAACGCCCCGGCCCCCGTCAATATCGGCGCCAGATAAGGCCAGCGATCAGGCAGGCCCACTACGCGTTCCAACCCGATGACGGTGCCGAGAAAGCCACACACCATGAGCGGACCGTGATAGCTCAACCAGTTCGCGTTGTCCGCCGGCAACGGGAGCGCCAGCGGCAGCCGGGTGAGCCCGCCCCAGATCGCCGCCAGCAAGGACGCAATGCCGAGGATGAGCAACGGCACACGCGGCCAGACCCGGCCCGCAATCGCACTGTTTCGCATGAGCCTCTGGTTACCGCAACGAGCGGGTTCGGTCAGTGCAAATTTCAGGCCGGAGCGAATTTTGTAAATCATTCCTGGTCCAGAAATGACGAGCATGACCAGGCGAACCGCCATTTCCGAACGCACCTCCCGCCGCGGGAAGTCTTGGTCCTGTCAATCGCAGGAAAAACATCTCCGCGTTTGATCCACGTCAATTCAGCCGGAACGGAGGAATGGCATCGTGGCCGGGCAATGAAGAATCAGCGCGACCTGTTCGCGAAAGTTGTTGAACACTTATGAGCCATCATCCGAATGTCTTTTCTCCTCCCGGAACTCCGTTGCTGGAGCGCACCGTCGGCGAACTCGTCGCGGAACGTCCCGGCCGTTCCCGAATCTTCCAGTCCTTCCACATCGATTTCTGCTGCCAGGGCGCGCGCACGCTGCGGGAAGCCTGCGAGCGCAAGGGAGTGCCGAGCGCGACCGTGGTCGAGCAACTCGAAGCCGAGCTGGCGGACAAATCCGCCCCGAAAAACCACAACCCGGCCAATCTGCCGCCGGACCGGCTGGCGGAATACATCTTCCAGACGCACCACCGGTTTCTTTGGGACGAGCTTCCGCGACTCCACGCCATGTCCGAGCGCGTGGCGCGGGTGCATGGCGGGCACACGCCCTCGCTGGTGGAGATGCACGATGTGTTCTGCCACCTGGAGGAGGAGTTGACCACGCACATGATGAAGGAGGAACAGATTCTGTTCCCGGCCATCATGGACCTGGCGCAACAGGCGCGCGGCCCGGCCTCCCTCGACGGCCCCATCGGCTGCATGTTGGAGGAGCACAACGAAGCCGGCACGGCGTTGGAACGGCTGCGCGCATTGAGCCAT
>JBDHQG010000231.1:0-6739 GCA_039806925.1 Limisphaerales bacterium | reverse complement strand
TTTTCGGTGGATGGCGTGGAGCGGTCGTCTGGCCTCGCGGAGCGAGGCATTGAAGGTAGCCGTGGACTTTAGTCCACGGATCGAGAGGCGGGACGGTTTCGTCGCGGAGCGACGATTGAGAAGGAAATCCGATGGGATGGGCTGGCAAGCGTCGCTCCGCGACGCGGCGGCGTGATGGCCAGACCGTGGGCTGAAGCCCACGGCTACCGTCACACCGTCGCTCCGCGACCCGGAAGACGCGTCCAGACAAACGATTCGCCCGCCGACAACAGCGGGGAACCTCGTGTCTTTGGCGTGTTTCGCGGGTTCCTTCTTAAATCAGTTTTGAACTGCCCGGTTGCGAAATGTCGCCCGACGGGCGACAGATAGCTGAAGCCTGCAGGACATAACCAAACATCGACTCGTGGGGATTTGATGACACCATGCCTGACATCCGGCATCGCCGCAGAGATTGAAACGCTGATTCGTGCGCGTTACCCGATTCTCTACCTCGTCACCAGCGAGGAGCTCCGGGCCGAACAGATCGTCGCCGAGGTCGCGCAACGCCGGCAGAAAAAAATCTTCGAGTGGAGTTGCACCTCCGGGATCGTTCCCTCCGGCGCGTCGATTCAATCGCAGAAGAGCCGGAGCCCGGCCACGCGCGAGCCGCTCGCCGCCCTTGATCAAGTCGTCGATCAAATCGAGCCGGCCATTTTCGTCTTCAAGGATTTCCATCCCTTCCTCACGCGGAACAACCATCTCGTCACGCGCCGGCTGAAGGAAATCGCGCTGCATCTCAAGAACAGCTTCAAGACGATCATCCTCCTTTCGCCCGTGCTGGAAATCCCCGTCGAGTTGGAGAAGGAAGTCACCGTCCTGAACGTTCCCCTGCCCTCCCGCGAGGAACTGGAGCTCCTGCTCGCGAAAATCCTCGATGACGTGAAGCAGTTCAAACACGTCACCATCGAACTCGACGCCGCGGGACGCGAACGGCTCCTCCAGGCCGCGCTCGGCCTCACCCTCGGCGAGGCCGAAAACGTCTTCGCGAAAATCATCGTGAAAGACCAGCGCCTCAGCGCGGACGACGTCGGTGAAGTCTTCGCGCAGAAACAGCAAATCATCCGCAAGAGCGGCCTGCTCGATTACTACGCGGCGAGCGAGAGCTTCGCGCACATCGGCGGCCTCGCCGTGCTGAAGGACTGGCTGAACAAACGCGCCGTGGCCTTCGGTTCCGAAGCGCGCGACTTCGGGCTGCCCTCGCCGAAAGGCATCCTGCTCCTCGGCGTGCAAGGCTGCGGCAAGAGCCTTTGCGCAAAGGCCGTCGCCAGCCACTGGCAGCTGCCGCTGCTGCGCTTCGACATGGGACGCATGTTCGGCAGCCTCGTCGGCTCGTCGGAGGAAAACGTCCGCCGCGCCATCGCGGTTGCGGAATCCGTCGCGCCCGCCATCCTCTGGGTGGACGAAATCGACAAGGCCTTCGCCGGCTCGCAAAGCTCCGGCGGTTCGGATGGCGGCACCGCCGCGCGCGTCTTCGGCACGTTCCTCACCTGGCTCTCGGAAAAGAGCGCGCCGGTCTTTGTGGTCGCGACCGCGAATGACATCTCACAGCTCCCGCCCGAACTCCTGCGCAAAGGACGCTTCGACGAAATTTTCTTCGTCGACCTCCCCTCGCCGGAGGAACGCGCCGAAGTCTTCCGCATTCACCTCGCGAAACGCGGACGCGATCCGGAACGCCACGACATCGCCGCAATGGTCGAGGCCAGCCGGGATTTCAGCGGCGCGGAAGTCGAGGAAGCCATCATCAGCGCGCTCTACGATGCGTTTTATGCGCGGGAAGAACTGGCCACGGCGCACATCTTGTCCGTCCTGGCCGAAACCGTTCCGCTCGCGCGCACGATGGATGGGCAGATCGGCCAGTTAAGATCATGGGCCGATGGACGGGCGCGCAACGCCAGCGTGCCGCGCGCCGCGCGTCCGCTCGAAACCTGAAACAACAAAGCAGATGCTTATGTGGCGGGCCTTTGCCGAACAGTTCAAGGACTGTGGACGCCGCAGCCCCGGCTTCTTCCTGCTCGGGCTCCTCGGCGCCCCGCTCTGCGCCGTGCTCGTCTCCTTCGTCGGCCCGTGGACGGCTCACCTGCTGTGGATTGTCTGGGCGGTTCTCTTCGCCCACGGCTTTGTGAAGTTCGTGCATGAATGGCGGCATCCGGTGCGCCTCGGAAGATTGCCGCCTTTGTCGCGACACGATTTGCGGACAGCCCGGTCCAAGCTGATGAAGTGTCGCAACTGATCCGAACGACCGCCGCGGTGGCCGGGCGAATTTTTCGCTCGCGCCCAAGGGCCGTTTGGCGTTCCAGTAATCACACCAGCCGCCAAAACACCCATGAGCCGCTTCGCCAATCTTGAGTTCAACGACGAGTCGCAAGGTCGTTCCCAGCAAAAGCCCGCCAGCACCGACGCCGACCGCCACAGTGCCGAGGCGCAAACGGCGTTTGAGCGCGCCGATTTCGAGCAGGCTCTGCGCTCCTACTCGCGCGTCCTGGAACACAATCCCCGGCATGTCCCGGCCTGGACCGGCCAGGTGCGGGCGCTGATTGAACTCGGCGAATTTCAGGAAGCCCGGCTCTGGGCGGACAAGGCGCTCGAACGCTTTCCCAACGAGCCGGAACTCCTCGCCGCCAAGGGCGTCGCGCTCGCCCGCTGCGGCGATCTCGACGACGCGCTCACCTTCTCCGACGCGAGCATCGCGGAACGCGGCGACACGCCCTACGTCTGGCTCGCGCGCGGCGATGTCCTGCTCGCGCGCGGCGAAAAACGGGCGGATTACTGTTTCGACAAGGCGCTCGGTCTGGCTGCGGCGGACTGGTTCATCGCGTGGCTCGCGGCGCGCATCCGGGCGTTCTACAAGCAATTCACGCTGGCACTGAAATTCGCGCAGCAGGCGCTCGAATTGAAGCCGGACAACGCGGTGCTCTGGCTCTGCGCCGGTCGATGCCAGAAGGAGCTGGGCTTGATTGGCCCGGCGCGAAACTCATTTCAACAGGCGCTGCAACTCCACCCGCGCTGGCACGAAGCCGAGCGCGCCATGAGCAGCCTCGCCGAGACGACGATGGTGCAGAGGCTGGGTGGGTGGTGGAGAAGACAGACTCGGAGCTAAAGTTGTTTCGCAGGTGAACATCATTATGCCTCTAATCAAAAGCCACGTTGTTCTCTTTACGAAGAGCTCCACTGCAACGGCATGCGCTTTCCTTCTTCCGTCTCTGGCACTATCTCCTGGAACTGGCACCAGCTTGGGAATGCCTTGGCCAGTTTTCTTTTGTACTTGGGGTATGACCCTTCTTGCCGCTGTCTTGGGTCTGCTTGGTTACTTTGCCACCAAAAGCCGATGCGCATCCATCAGCACCTTCTACTTAGTCTGTCCTCTTTTGCTGATATTGGTGTTCATAACTTTGTGCAATCGAAGCGAAATTCTCCGCTTACTTGCCTCATGACCCACACGCCCCTCGACAGCCTGCTCGCCACGGCGCCCGTGCGCCGTTCGGGTTCTCCCGGAGGGAGACCTGAGAATAGCCCGGCGTTTCAACGCCGGGTTCCGGATGCCGGCGAGGCTAGTCCCGAAGGGACGGCTGAATCATTCCCACAGAAAGCGCTCGTCGTAATCAATCCGGTGCTTCTTCAGCAACGCGATGAGTTCCTCCTGAAAGGTCATCTTGTGGTGATGCGCCTCCTGATTCTCAATGTAGGCCACGATCTTATCCACTTGCGAAACACTCACGCTAAATGCCCCGTACTTGGTCTGCCACGAAAAGAGCCGTTGATCGGGAAACGTGTCATGCGCCCACTTCGAGGAGCCGCCTTTAATCAATTGCATGGCCTTGGCGACCGGCATCGTCGCCGGCAGCGACAGCAACAGGTGAACATGATCTTCAACGCCGCCGATGCTGAGGGCGGTGATGCCATTTTCTCGTGCAATGCCTCCGAGGTAAGGCCAGAGCCGGGCGCGAAGCTCCGTTGTGATGAGAGGTCGCCGGTCCTTGGTGCTAAAGACGCAGTGCGTGAAGGAACAGACGTAGGACATGGTCGTATTCAGCCGCCCCTTCGGGGCTGGCGCAATCGGAAATGCCAATCCCCCGTTGAACCACCGGGATTCATTCGTCCCTTCGGGACTTTCGATCACGTCCACCACGATCCCAGCGTTGAAACGCTGGGCTATTATCAATCGTTGCTCCGGGACAAGCAGTCAGACCACATCTGCGACAATTCCGAACGACGTGACGCGATAAATCAGGCGGCGAATTCCATAATCGAATGACCCACACCCCTCTCGACAGCCTGCTCGCCACGGCGCACGAATACAATGCGTCGGACCTGCACATCATCGCCGGTGTGCCGCCGGCGTTTCGCGTGAACGGGGAGATCATCCTCGCCGAGAGCGATACGTTGATGGAGTCGGACGTCGATGAGATGGCGTTCCAGATTCTCAGCGAGGCGCAGCGCGACACCTTCGAGCGCGAGTGGGAGCTGTGCATCTCCATGCGGCATCCGCTGGCCGGGCGCGTGCGCGTCACCTTCTACAAGCGCAACGGGCATCCCGAGCTGAGCTTTCGTTTCTGCGGCGAACGCATCGCAACGCGCGAGGAACTCGGTCTGCCGGCGAAGCTGGATGAAATCGCGCGCAAGCCGAACGGCCTTTTCCTGATCACCGGCCCGACGGGCGCCGGCAAGACCACGACGCTGAATTATCTCGTGGATCGCATCAACCGCGAGCGGCGTTGCAAGGTGGTGACCATCGAGGATCCCATCGAGTTCGTGCATCAGAACAACCGCGCGATCGTGGTGCAGCAGGAGGTGCTGACGGACGTGCATTCGTTCAACCGCGCGCTCATCCATGTGCTGCGACAAGACCCCGACGTCATCGTCGTGGGCGAGGTGCGCGACGCGGAGGCGATTGCCACCGTGTTGACCGCGGCGGAGACGGGCCATCTCGTGCTGGCGACGATGCACTCCCCGAATGTCGCGCACGCGCTGGAGCGCATCACCGGCATCTTCGAGGGCAGCGCGCAGCGTCAGGTCGTTCTTCAACTGGCGAACTCATTGCAGGGCATCATCGCGCAGGATTTGTTGCCGAGCGCGGACCGGACGCGCCGGGTGCTCGCCTATGAATTGATGATGGCGAACAACGCGGTGCGGAATCTCATCCGCGAAAACCAGCTGCACTTCCTGGAGAACACGATGCAGACGGCGGCCAAGGAGGGCATGGTGCTGATGGACAACTGCCTCTACGATCTCTACTGCAAGTGCGCGATCAGCTACGACACGGCGATGAGCCGCGCGCGGCATCCGGATCGCATCAGCCGCAAGAAGGATTGAGCCATGGAAATGTCACTGCGCATCGCGTGGGGAGTTTTCGTGCTGCTGGCGACGGCGGCGGCCGTGGCGTGGATCATCTGGCGGCTGCTGAAGAACAGCACCGATCCCGCGGCGCTGATGTTTCGTTGGGTGATGTCCGTGGTGATTCTCGGCGGCGGCTTCTATTTCATCAAATGGATGATGGGGCCGAATCCGGGCGCCCAGGAGCAGATCGCCGCCGTGCTGGCCGGAGCGGTCATTGGCCTCATCTTCGCGATTCTCTGGCTTCCCGCCATCATCGAGAAAATGTCCGAAACGATCGGCGCCCTGTTCACCGGCGGCAGCGAGCCGCCGCCGCCCCAGCCGTTTTATTCACCGGCCATCGCGATGCGCAAACAGGGCAAGTTCCGCGAGGCGCTCTACGAGGTGCAGCAGCAGCTGGCGCGGTTCCCGAACGATGTCACGGGGCAGATGATGATGGCGGAGATTCAGGCGGCGGACTTGAACGATCTGCCGACGGCGCAGCTGACCATCGAACGCCTGTGCGAACAGCCCGGTCATTCCGCGCCTCAAATCGCCAATGCGTTCAACGCGCTCTCGGACTGGCATCTCAAGGCGCAGGATCCGGACGCCGCACGCGCAGCGTTGGAACGCATCATCGCGAAACTCCCGGACACCGAGCAGGCGCTGCTGGCGGAGCAGCGCATCTCGCATCTTGCCAGCAAGGAAACGCTGCTGGCCGCACACGAGCACCGGCCCCTGGAATTGCGCGCCGGCATCAAGGATCTTGGCTTGAGAACGGGACCGGCGCCGGAGCTGCGCCCGGAGAAAAGCCCGGGCGAGCAGGCGGCGGAACTGGTGAAGAAGCTGGAACAGCATCCCGCGGACAACGAGGCCCGCGAGAAGCTGGCGATGATCTACGCGGAGCATTACCAGCGGCTCGACATGGCGCTCGATCAACTGGAGCAGCTCATCTCCGCGCCGAACCAGCCGGGCAGGGAAATCGCGCGCTGGCTGAACGTGATGGCGGATCTCCAGCTCAAGCACGGCGGGGATTACGACACGATTCGCGCCACGCTGCACCGGGTCATCGACTTGTTTCCCGAATTGGCGGCGGCACAACTGGCGCAGCAGCGGATCGAGCTGCTGCGGCTGGAGCTGAAGGGAAAAGAAAAGAGCCAGGTCGTGAAACTTGGCTCTTACGAAAAGGACATCGGGCTGAAAAGCCCGCCGCGTGCCTAGCGCCTGGCCGGCGTCGCGGGCGTGAGGTTGCCGCTGGCGAGACGGACGGCGATCTGCTTGTCGATGAACGCGGCCATCTCCATGTCGGCGCCCCCGGCCTTGCCACGGGCCTGAACGATGATGCGGGTCGTCTTCGTGTCAAACTCCTCGACCTTCACCCACACACGGC
>JBDHQG010000230.1:0-6750 GCA_039806925.1 Limisphaerales bacterium | reverse complement strand
GTGATTGCCGCCGCCGTGGTTCGGATCCTTGTGGCAGATGGAGCGGACGACCGTGAACTTGTCCGCGATCTTCGCCAGCTCCGGGACGGCTTCGCTGAAATGCACGCCAGGAACGGCGGTCGGGATGGTCTTGAAATCACCGCGAATTTCGGACGGCGCGCCGGGCTTCGGATCGAACGTCTCAAAATGCGACGGCCCGCCATCCAGCCAGACCATGATGCAATTGATTTGTTTGCCCGCCGCGTTGACCAGCGGCGCCTTCGCCTCGCCGGCGCCCGCGCGCAGCCGCAGCAGGTCCGAGAACCCAAGCCCCAGCATTCCGCCGATGCCGAGCTGGAGGAAATCCCGGCGCGGCATCCCGGCGCAGTTGTGAGTCAGGCGTGACATGAAATTCAGACGGTGTCGAACGGCGTTCGCTTCACAGGGCTTTCAGTGATTAAACACGAACTCCGCCGAGTTTAGCAATGCCCAGAACACATCTTCCGTCGCGGTCTGCCGGGACGCCTTCTCCGCGTGGAAGGGCGCGACCGCCGCCTTCAGTTCGTCATCCGAGGGCGGCCGGCCCAGCGTCGCCAGATAAAGTTCAGTGACGATTTCCCCGGGCGATTTGGAACTCGCAGCCAGCTGGCCGGCCCGGCCGTTCTTGCCGCCGAGCTTGGCTTGCAGCGCCTTGGAGTTCATCAAATGCAGCGACTGCACCACGCTCATCTGCTGGTCGCGCTCGCACGGCGGATCGCTGCTGGGGTTCGGCCGGCTGAAGGCGTCCATCAACTGCGAATCGATCTTGTAGGTCCACGCCTGCGTGGCGCGGGAGCCCGCCGGCAGCGCGGAGAACGTGTCCGGCACGCCGGTCAAATCGTTGATCGCGTCCATCAACACGGCCGCGGGGAGACGGCGACGATAGGCGCGGGAGAAGTTCCGCGTGTCCGTCAGGTTGCTGTCGTTCGGCGTCGAGCTGAGCTGGTACAGCCGCGACTCCATGATGGTTCGCATGAGATGCTTGAAGTCGTAGCCGTGCGCCGCGAAGTCCGCCGCCAGCGCGTCGAGCAGCGGCGGGTTCACGCACGGATTCGAGATGCGAAAATCATCCACCGGCTCCACCAGGCCGCGCCCGAAGAACACCGCCCAGACGCGGTTCACCGCCGCGCGGGCGAAGAACGGATTCTCCGGCGCCGTCAGCCAGTCGGCCAGCGAACGGCGCGGGTCCGCATCCTCGGCCACCGCCGGGGCCGTCCCTTCCGGCGGACGCGGCGTCATCGCTTCGCCCGTCACGGGATGCTTCACGCTCCTGCCGCCCGGCGAGAAATAGAACGTCTCCCTGCCGCCCGAGATCGGCGGCGACAACCCATCGCCGCGCTGCCGCACCGGGCCGAAGTAGGCCGCGAACTGGTAGAAATCTTCCTGGCTCCACTTCTCGTTCGGATGATGATGACACTTCGCGCACTCGAACCGCGTGCCGAGGAAAAGCTGCGTGAACATCGTCGTGATCTCCGGCGGCTCGCGGCGGTCGCGGTAGATCACCGCCGGGCCGTCGCGATGATTGGATCCTTCGGCGAGGAGGATTTCGCGCACGAACTGATCGTAGGGCTTGTTCTGCCGGAAGCTCTCGCGCAGCCATTGATCGAGCACGAACACGCTCTTCACGCCCACGCGATCCGGGTTCGGCCGCAGCAGATCCGCCCATTTGTTCGCCCAGTAATCCGCGTAGGCCGGCTCCTCCAGCACCCGCGCGATGAACCGCCGGCGCTTGTCCGGCGACTTGTCATCGAGGAACGCGCGCACCTCCTCCAGCGTGGGCATCAGCCCGATCGCATCCAGCTTCGCCCGACGCAGGAACTCCGCGTCCGTGCAGGTCTCGGACGGCAACAGCCCGAGCCGGCGGAAGTTCTCGTAAGCCTTCTCATCGATGAAATTGCTCCGCGGCAGGGACGCAAAATCCGCTTCCGTCAATTGCCGCTCCGCCGGGACCAGCACCTGCGAATCCGCGACGAAGCCCATGTAACGCGCCACGATCACGCCCTGCCCCGCCAGCCCGCCCAGCCTCACCATGCCGCGCTCGTCCACCTTCGCGATCTCCTTGTCGTTCGAGTCGAACGCCGCCAGCCGCGTCACATCGCGCACGCTGCCATCCGAATAATGCGCCTGCACCAGGAGCCTCTGCATCGCCGACTTCTTGTAGCGCCGGTTCTTCGGGAACACCTCGATGCGCTGCAACGCCGGCTCGTTGGTGGCCGAGTAAGCCATCCCCTCGCGCATCCAGCGCACGAGCAGTTGGTAGGTCTCCGAATCCTTCTCGAAGCGCAGCCCGCCCTCGTGCGGCACCGTCGTCGTCGCCTTCTTCAGCAACAGGCTCTCCGCCGGGGCCGCCGGAAAAATCCGCCGGCCACGGCTCTCACGGACGATCTCGTGGTAATCCGCCTTCGGCTCATACGAGAACACCGACAGCTTGAAGCCGTTCTGTCCCTCGGGCTTCGCGTGGCACGGCCCCGCGTTGCAACCCGCCCGGCTCAGCGCCGGCAACACATCGCGCAGGAAGCTCGCCGGCGCCGGCGCGTTCGTCGTCTCGAATCCCGTCACGCGGATCGGAATCTCCAGCGCGCGATTCTTGAACTTCACGAACAACTTCCCTTCGCCGGATCGGATCGCGCGAACCGTCCCCGCGCCCGTCACCTCAAACGGCGCGGAACGTTCCGCCGAAAACTTCGCCTCGCCCGTCACGTCCCACTCAAAGCCGTCGCCCGTCGACGCCGAGATCAAAACTCCGT
This sequence comes from Limisphaerales bacterium, assembly GCA_039806925.1. GTDB lineage: Bacteria > Verrucomicrobiota > Verrucomicrobiia > Limisphaerales > JADJPG01 > JADJPG01. The sequence continues at coordinate 3,985 of JBDHQG010000230.1, read as the reverse complement.
GCGTCGGCGCATCCGCGGAAAGCGCCAGCCTCCGCGGCTCCGCGTTTAATCCCGCGAGCGCCGAGGATTTCAGGCCGACCGGCTGCGCCTTGGGCAAATCCGTTTTCGCGCGCGCCGTTTTCTTGATCGCAACCGGCGGGACGGAAGCCACCGCCACCGCGTCGCTCGTTCCCGGCGCAAGCCGCGTCAGCAGCCTGCCCTCCGCGTTCCACACGCTCACGGAACCATCGAAGCCTCCCGCGAAGATCCGCGAGCCATCCTTCGTCGCCGCCACCGCGGCCAGCGCCGCGCCCGCATCGCCCAGGCGACGCTCGTCGCCCGAGGCCGAGCTCTGCTCGCCCGTGTGCGCCTTGAGATTCTTGTACGTGAACGCCGCGCCGCCGTCCGTCGTCGCCGCCACCGTCCTGCCTTCCCCGGGCCACGCCACCGCGGTCACCGCCGAAACATGACGTCCCAGCGCGATGATCTTTTCGCGCGTCTTCACGTCCCAGACTTTCAGCTCCTTGTCCGCGCCGCCGCTCGCCACCTGCGTCGCGTTCGTGTTGAACGCCACCGCCAGCACCTGACCCGCGTGGCCTTCCAGCCGCGTGACCTCCTTCATTTGTGCGACATCCCAAATCTTGATCAACTTGTCGCCGCCCGCCGAGACGACCTGCGATCCATCTCGGCTCCGGTCGAGATCGAAAATCGTATCCTCATGCGCCCGCCACGAGCGCACCAGCCTCCCATCCTTCGCCGAGAAGACGCGCAAATGGCCGCTGCGCCCGTCAACGCTGTCCGCGGCCCACACCTGCGGCTCGGCCCCACCCGCAAACTCCAGCGCCGCGATCCGCCCCGCCAGCCCGTTGGTCCATTCACGAATCAACTGCGCCGACTCCGCATTCCACAACGCGACGCGCCGGAATGAACCCGAAGCCACCGTTCGACCGTCGCTGCTCCACGCGAGCGCCTGGACGGTGTCCAGCCCGGCGCTCCATTCGTTCGCCACCGGGAAGTTCGTCTTCCCCACCTCATGGATCACCAGCCGCCCGCCGCACCCCACCGCGATCTTCTGTTCGTCGGGAGAAAGCGCCAGCGCCATCACCGGCAGATAACCCGCCGGCAGATTTTCCATGCGCACCGGCAGGACCGGCTCCTCCTCGATCAATGCCGCGTCGTTCCACGCCGCGCCGCGCTTCACCCACTCGCGAATCGTCTTCACCTGCGCGTCGGTCAACTGCTTCTTCGGCGGCATGTGCGGATCGGCGTCCTTCCCGAGCGCCTTCACCAGGAGACTGGCGTCGGGCTTGCCGGGAACGATCACCGCGCCGCTGTCGCCGCCCTCCAGCAGCCGTTCCCGCGTGCTGAGCACCAGCCCGCCCTTGTGCTTCTCGCCGTTGTGACACGAGAAACACTCCGCCTTGAGCAATTGCATCGCCGCGCGGGAGGCGGCGGCGTCCACGGACGCGGCGCGGATTCCGGGACTGAACGTTGTCATGCCGATCAGCACGAGCCACCACAGGCGTTTCCCGCTGCAATAAATTTTGCGTTGCTCTTTCATACTCGCTTCACACCAGAACATCCCTCACCACATGCCCGCTCACATCCGTCAGCCGGAAGTCGCGGCCGCCGAAACGGTAAGTCAGCTTCTCATGGTCCATGCCCATCAGATGCAGGATCGTCGCGTGCAGGTCGTGCATCTCCAGCTTGTTGACGGTGGACTTGTAGCCCCAGTCATCCGTCTCGCCGTAGGCCAGGCCGCCGCGCACGCCGCCACCGGCCAGCCAGACGCTGAAACCGAATTCATTGTGATCACGCCCGTCGCTGCCTTGCGCGAAGGGCGTGCGACCGAACTCCCCGGCCCAGACGACCAGCGTTTCGTCGAGCAGACCGCGCTGTTGCAAATCGATGAGCAACGCGGCAATCGGCTGGTCGATGGCGCGGGCGTTGTCGCCGTGGTTCTTCACCAATCCACCGTGCGCATCCCAGCGCTGATAACCGTCCACCATCGGAATCGTCAGCTCGACGAAGCGCACGCCGCGCTCCACGAGCCTTCGCGCGATGATGCATTCGCGGGCGTAGGTGCGTGTGTGTTCGTAGGCGGCGTCGAGACCGTAAAGCTGCTTCGTCGCCTCGCTCTCGCCGGTCAGGTCCATGAGGTCCGGAATCGCGACCTGCATCCGCGCCGCGAGTTCGTAGTTCGCGATGGCGGATTCCAGCGCGTCCACCTTGCCCGAGTCTTCGAGGCTCTGCTGGTTCAAGCGGCCGACGAGGCGGCGCTTCGCTTCCTGCACCTTCGCGTTTTTCTCGCTCGGAACGACGTTCGCAAGCGGCGTCCCCTTCGCGTGCAACAACGAGCCTTGATATGTTGCCGGAAGAAAACCGCTGCCGAAATTGTCGAGACCGCCCGAGGGAATCTGTCCGCCATTCAGCACCACGTAGCCGGGCAGGTCGTCGTTCAAGCTGCCCAGCCCATACGTCACCCACGCGCCCATGCTGGGACGTCCCTGGAGCCCGCTCCCGCTGTGCAGGAAGTAATTCGCGCTCGTGTGCTCGGGAAAGAGCGACGTCATCGAGCGAATCACGCAGAGATCATCCGCGCGCTCGGCGACGCGCGGAAACAGGTCGCTGATCCACAGCCCGCTCTGGCCGTGTTGCTTGAACTTCCACGGCGACTTCAACACTTGCCCGACATTCTCAAACTGCGTCTTCTCCAGCTTGCCGATGGCCTTGCGCGGATCCTGCCCGTGATATTTCTCCAGCATCGGCTTGTAGTCGAAGCTGTCCACCTGCGACACCGCGCCCTCCATGAAAAGGAAGATGACGCTCTTCGCGCGCGGCCGGAAGTGCGACGGCTTCGGCGCCATCGGACGTTTCGCCGCGTCCGCCTGAACGCCCATCGCTCGCGACGCCACACTGCCGAACAACGCGGTCAGCGCGAGCGCGCCGAAGCCGTTCGACGCCCGGCGCAACATCTCGCGCCGGCTGATGCGCGGGTCGAGGAAGAGGCTGCTATTGGGCGCGCATTTCATGACAATTGTCAGTCCGCGTCGTTCTTGTTTCGTGACGGATTGTTCTGCGCTTTTTTGGGTCGCAGAGCGACCAGATGACGGTAGCCGTGGGCTTCAGCCCACGGTAAGTCAGAGAACGGGACCGCGTCGCGGAGCGACGCTTGAAAGTCACTGGCATCGGCATTCGTTCAACCGTCGCTCCGCGACGAAGGCCGCATTGATGCAAATCCGTGGGCTGAAGCCCACGGCTACCGTCACACCTTCGCTCCGCGAAGCGCGATGGTTTTCCGTTCGCGATGCTTTGAAATAAACTGTCCATCATTTCACGTAGATGAAGTCGTTCGCGTTGAGCAACGCGTGGCACAGGTCGGTCCACGTCTCGACCTCCGCGGCGTCGCCGGGCTGCAGCGCACGGAGTTCGCCAAGAGATTCCACGCAGGCGCTGACTTCGCCGTCGCTCGGCAGCCGGCCGTAGGCGGATTCGAACAACCACCGCACGCGCGTCGCGGCATTCGCCTTCGGTTGTTCGCGCAGGAGGCGCTCCGCCCAGACGCGCGCCTGCTGATGGAACAGCGCGTCGTTCATCAGCGCGAGCGATTGCGCGGGGACATTCGTGACGTTGCGCTTGCCGACGGTGCTGAACGGCGTCGGCATGTCGAAGGTCTGCATCAGCGTGGGCAGGAAGTTCCGGTGCATCGCGGTGTAGATGCTGCGGCGACCGCCGCCATCCAATGGCCCGCTCTGGTCCGGGCGACCGCGGCCCACGAGAAATTCCGTGAGATACACCGTGATGGGCGGACCACCGACCTGCGGATTGAACCGGCCGGAAACTTTCAGCAGCGCGTCGCGGATGACTTCGCCTTCGAGGCGGAGGACAGTCATGCGGTGCAACAGCGCGTTAGCAGGATCAACCTACTCGGAGCGCGCATCGCCAGCGCGGATGCTAATCGAGAAGGATTGCGTGAGCACGAGGAGTTTGATGAGACGTTTCAGCG
>JBDHQG010000229.1:0-6784 GCA_039806925.1 Limisphaerales bacterium | reverse complement strand
ACGCGCAGCGTGAGGGTGTGGGTGCCGGCGGAGAGGTCCACGGTGTGTTCCGCGCCCGGCTTCTGCGGTTTGCCGTCGATCCAGAGCGGGAGGTTGTCCGCGCCCGAGAGCCTGAGCGTGATCTTGCCGGCGCGCGCGACCTGCAGCTGCGCGGCGGCGTAGAAGGCGGTGACGGTCGCGCGATTGTAGCCGCCGTGCGGGAAGAGATCGGTCAGACGTTCGCCGGGGAATGTTCCGTCAACATTTGCGAAGATGTAGCCCCACGGATTCTTCATCACGTCGGCGCTGACGAGCTTGTCCTCGCCCACCTGTTCGTCCGTGTGCTGGGCGAAGCGCGCGCGCCAGGTGCGGGCGATGGAGCTCTTCGTCGCGTCGAACGGACCGGGCTTGCCGAGCTCGCTAAGAAAGCGGAAAAGGTCGATGCGATCCTGCGCATTCAGCGCGTCGAGCAATCCGGCGGGCATGAGCGAGAGCGTGCCGATGCGGCGATTGGCAATGTTGTTCTTGGCGACGCTCAACTCGCGGCCGGTGGCATCGCGGAGGACCACTTGTTCGTTGCTCTCGCGCACGAGCACACCGGAGTATTCCTCGCCGTCCTTCGTCTCGACCATCACCGCGTGGTAGCCTTCCTTGATCTTTTTGTTCGGGAACCAGACGGACTCGATCAAGTAATCGACCGGCGCGCTCGCGCCGATGCTCGTCATGTCCGGGCCCACCTTCCCGCCAGAACCGCCAATCGAATGGCACGCGACGCAGGAGAGTTCCTTCGTTCGATAAACAACTTCGCCGCGGCGGGGATCGCCCTTCGCCGCCACGTCACTCACGAGTTGCTTCAGCTCCGCAGGCGTCAACGCGACTTCGCCTTCGTCGAGCCCGCTGCCGCGCGTGATGGCGAGGATCAAGTCGGGCTCGTTGCGACCGCCTTCGCGAGCGGCGCGGAGACCGGCCTTGCCGACAGGCTGCGGAATGCCGGACTTGGGCAACGCCTTCGCCAGTGCGGGCGCGGCGCCTTTGATGTTCAGCAGCGAACGCCAGAGCGTAAGGGCGTCGGCTTCGGTCGTGGACTCCGTGAGCAGCTCGATGGCGGCGGGCAACGCCTTGTCGAGCTTGAGCCCGGCGAGCGCGAGGACGGCCGTGCGGCGGATGTTCGCATCCGTTCCTTTCGCCGTGAGCGGCGTGAGACTGTCGATGGCACCCTGGCCGCCGATGTCGCGCAACGAGGCGAACGCCGCGTCACGCAGGGCGGACGGTGTGTTCGCGCCACCGGCAAGCTTGCCGAGTTCCGGGAAATACTTTCCGAGATTCTTCCACGCGCCGGCGAGACGAACGGCTTCGAGGCGGACGGCTTCATTCGCGTGCGCGAACAGCAAACCAACTTCGACCGTGCTGCCACCGGGCTTCGTGTTGCGCAGGCGACCGGCCTGGTTCAACGCTGCGAGCGCGCGCGCCGTGACGGCATCGTCGAAACCATTGGCGAGCACTTGATCGAACAAGCGACGCATTTCCTTCGCCGTGCCGGCCTGGCCGATGAGATCAATCCACGGGCCGGAGCCGTCCTTCGGCAACGGCTTGTCGCCGATGAGTTGGCCGAGCACGGCGCTGGCCTGGGCGGGCTCGATGGCTTTCAAGCCATACTCCAGCTGTTTCTCGCGGCCTTCGAACTTCCACGCGCCGGACTTCAGCGCCGCGAGCCACGGTTCGGCGAGATCGTTCACGGTGAGCCAGAGCGCGTATTCTAGTTTCTCGTCGATCGGCTTGCTCATCACGCTCAGCGCGAGTTCGGCGGCGCGCGCCGTCGGGATGCGCGCAAGCGCCCGCACGGCTTCGAGGCGGACGCGCGGATGATCATCGGCGACGCTTTTCGCGAGCAGCTCAAGAGCCTTCGCGGCGGGAATCTCCTTGCGCGCGAGCGGCAGCGGCGCGGTCGGCCAGCCCTGCCAAGGCGCGTTCGCCGGAGAACGTTCCTGCCAGAAGGCGAGCACGCGGACCGCAGCGGCGCGGACCTTGCCGTCCTTCGCATTGAGCAGTTGGTCGAGCAGCTTTGGCTCGACGACGTCAATGGCTTGGTACAACCAGAGGGCTTCGAGTAGCAGGCGCTCTGCGTCGGTGATCTTTTTCATCTGATCAGGCAGAATTTCCAGATGAGGGGTGCCAGCACTGGCGGCTTGAATTCTACGGCTGTTTTCCTCAGCCCATATTATCAATCGAAACTGCATCTCTTTCCACGTCTGAGAATCCGAGGAACTTCCGCGTTCCTTGAGCAGGCGACGGCTTTGTTCCTTCGTGAACAGATCGGGCGAAGTGAGATTCGCGAGCAGAGCCGTCGTCGAGGCGCCGTCGAGCTTCGGTTTAGGCGCGAGCTTGCGGCCCTTGTGCGTGATGCGCCAGATGCGGCCGTGCTCGTGGTCGCGACGCGGGTCGCGGAAATCCACTTCGCCGTGCTGGATGATCGGGTTCGACCAGTCGGCGACGTAGATCGCGCCGTCGGGGCCGACCTTCACGTCGATGGGACGAAACGCGACGTCCTTGGTGCGGACGAGGTCCGGCATCTCGCGCGTGACGTAGGAGGAATCCTTGTCGTCGATGGCGAAGCGCACGACGCGATGCGCGCGGAAGTCGCACGTCACGGCGTTGCCCTGCCAGTCGTCCGGGAAGTGCGAACTGCGGATGTATTCGAGGCTCGCGAACTTCGGATACGACGCTGGACTCACGCTCTTCAAGATGCGACGCGCGGTGGCGTAGGTGAAATACATCCCCTGCGGCACGACATGCCACAGGCCGCCCTGGCCGACTTCGCCCGAGCTGGCGCCGTCAGTCATGAAGCTCTGGCCGAAGTCATCGAAGATGTGGCCCCAGGAATTCACGATGCCCTTCATGTGAATGCCTGCTTCCATCGTGGGCACGCGGAGGTTGATGATGCCGCCGCTGTTCAGGCGCGTGACGCCGTGCGGCGTTTCCATGTGCGTGTGGATGTAGATGGACTGGTTCATGTACATCTGCCCGTCCATGCCCCAGCGGAGCGTGTGCAGAATGTGATGCGTGTCCTCGGTGCCGAACGCGCTCAGCACGACGCGGCGTTGATCCGCCACGCCGTCGCCGTTCGTGTCCTTCATGTGCAACAGCTCCGTGCTCGCGCCGATGTACGCGCCGCCGTCGCCGGGAAGAATGCCCGTTGGAATCAGCAAGCCGTCGGCGAAGATCGTGGACTTCTCGGCCTTTCCGTCGCCATCGACGTCTTCGAGAATGATGATCTTGTCCGTCTGTTCCTGGCCGGGCTTGATCTGCGGATAGACTTCACTGCTCGCGACCCAGAGCCGGCCGCGCTCGTCGAAGTTCATGTGAATCGGCTTCGCGAGCAGCGGGTTCTCGGCGTAGAGCGAGATTTCCATATTCGGGTCCAGCTCCCACTGCGGATGCGGCATCGGCGTGAGATCCATCGTGCGCGCGGGCTGCTTTGCCTTCACAAGCGACGCGGGCGGGCGGACACCGCCGGTGCTTTTCACCAGCTCGATCTTATGAGCCTTCGGCGCGCGGAGCGTGGCGATCTTCTTCTCCTGTTCCTCGATGAGCGGATCGAACTGCGGAATCTCCTTCGCGTTCTGGCCCTGCTCATGTTTGCGGAAGAGGAAGAGATAGGTGTTGTTCTGCGGACGCCAGCGGTGGAAGAAAAGCTCGTTCTTCTTGAGAATGATCTGGCGCAGTTCCTCCGCCTGCGCCAGCGCGGGGCCGGCGGCGAGGATGATGCCGGAATTCAAGTCGCTGGATGCGACCTGCTGCACAAACTCGCCGTCCATCAGCACGTCGTAAACATTCCCGTTCTTGAGGCCGGCCACCTGCAAACGATCCGAGAGACGCGAGAGCGCGGGCGGCAAGGCGCCGTCGAGCCACGGGGGAAGCTCGAGCCGGTCGGCCTTGAGCACGAGGCTGAGGCGTTCTCTTTCCATTTTGATCTCGCCGACCTCCGCGCCGGTGCCGCCCGGACGAATTTTCCCCGAAGCGATCGAGGAACGCCAGAACCGGCGCGGCCAGCCGAGGCTTTCGCTCACGGCGTTGGCGGCGAGACGATAGCCCTGGGCGTTGAGATGAATGCCGTTGTCGGTCAAAGGCGCGGCGTTCTTTCCGGCGGCGACAATGGAAAGCTTGTCGAACAAGTTCACGAAATGCGTTCCGCGCCGTGCGGCGAGTTCCTTGAGCGCCTTCGAGTAGGCGGCGAGCTGCGCGTTGTGCTTCGCCGGATCCGGGAGCGGCGCGGGCAATTTTTCGTGCGGCACCGGGCCGAGAATCACCCAGCGCACGCGGTTCGCGCCGGCGTTCTGCTGGATGGCGTCCATCAGCCTGCCGAGGTCATCGACGAACGCAGGCAGGCCGGCCTCGCCCGCAAAGGAATTCGCCATCCCGTAGCCGAGGAAAACCACGGTAGGATTGAGCTGCGCGACGGAGTTGGTGAGTTGCTTGAACCATTCGCTCGTGGGCTTGGTGTGGTCGAACCCGACGCGCGACTGGCCCTGCGGCGTGTCCGCGCTCCAGCCGAGATTGCGGAAGGTGACGTGGCGATCCGGGAACTGCGTCGTGGCCAGCGATTCGAGGATGCCGTATTCGCGCTCGCGCTCGATAAACGTGTCGCCAACCATCACGACGCGGTCGCCGTCGCGCAGTTCAAAGACGTTTGTATTTTGAGCCGACGCCACGCGCTGAAAGGTTGGAGCGAGAAGGCCGGCAATCAGGAAGGTGAAGGCAGAGCGGAAGAAGTTCATGGCGATGCCACGGGACAATTGCGGTCGGTGATTCATGCGAATGAAATAGTCCCAAGTCGGACGACTCAGGCAAGCGGTTATTCGGAATTCCAGCACTCCGGAATCACACTGCGGCCGGTTGCCAGCGAAGCAACGCATCCTCAAACGCCTCGCCCACCGGGCGCATGCTGACGCCCGCAGAGAGCAGCTTGGTCGTGTCGAGAATGCAATTCGAGCGCGGCGCCTTCACGCCGGTGGTGTAGAACTGGTTGTCGTCCGCGAAGAACTCGAACGGTCGCGCGGGTTTCAGGATGCGCTCAATCTTTTCCACGATCTGGCGCGTCGAGATGCCACCCGGGTTGGTGACGTTATAGATGCCGAATGGAGCGCGGCGTTCCCAGAGATCGAGACACGCCCGGACGAAATCACCCCGATGCGAGAACGAGTTGATGTTCTCGTACACCTTCGGATACTTCTGGAGCTTGGTCAGCGCGTTGCGCGGACTGTCGAATTCATCGAAGGGAATCCGCAGCCGCCATGTGTAGTTTTGCCCGACTTCAGCGATGGCCTCCTCCGCGAGCACCTTGGTGCCGTTGTGAAAGCTGCACGGCGGATGACGGAAGGAAAAGTTTGGCATTTCGTCCTCGGTGTAGCCACAAAACCGCTCCGGACTGCGCAGGAACAATTCGCGAACCTCCGGCTTGTTCAGCTCCGGCTCCAACTGCCAGTTCCCGGCTTCATCGCGAATCTTCGCGCCGTTATAGATGCAACCCGTCGAGACATGGCCCCACGGAACACCCGCTTCCAAACACGCATTGGCAATTGTCACCGGCAACACGACATTCCCGAGCAGCGTCTCCGCTTTTGCATTTTCGCACGCATCGACATTGGGCTTGCCGATGTAACCGGCGGCGTTGATGACGAACGCCGGCTTGCGCCCACGGAGAAACTTCAGCAGCACGTCGAAGCGGGAGTAATCAATCTCGGCCCGAGCGAGCGGTGTGAAACCGACGTTCCGCCGCACCAACTCCGCCGCAAACGCCTGACCGATGTAGCCGCTGGCTCCGAGAAGAAGAATCATGTCTGTGACAGTGCCGGAAAAACAAAAAGGCCGGGAGTAAATTCCCGGCCTTGCTTGAGATTAAATGCTCGTCAGTCCCCTGCCCTACAGCAGCACCATCTTCCGGCTGTAATACGCCTCGGCGTACTGTGTCGGCGACGCGCATTCCATGCCGCGGATGCGCGGCGTGGCGAGGAACAGTTCGTCCGTGAACCAGTGCTTGGTGGACTGCGACTTGAAATGCGTCGTCAGCAGCTTGCCCTTGCGTTGGAGCTGCGCCTTGGTGACCGGCACGAAGAAGTTCGGCGAGCCGTAGTCGCCGTCGTACTTCGGAATCTCGTATTCGAGCACGACGTGATTGCGGAACGTGTTCCATGCAAGGTCGGACAACACGCGATGATCTTGATGCCGGTCGTCACGGTAGTGCGTGAAGACCACGTCCGGCTGAAACGGCTTGAGCGTTTCAAAGAACGCCTTGATGGCCTCGCCTTGATACGGAAAGAAGCTCCCGCGGAAATCCTGCACGAGCACGTTGCTCTTCCCGGCTTTCTTGAGGAACGCCTTCGCGCTGGCCTTCGCCTCGGCATTGCGCACGCCTTCGGCGCTGAACACCACCCAGGTAACCTCCAAGCCAGGATTCTCCTCCGTCAGCTTGAGGATGGTCGCGCCACATCCGATCTCGATGTCATCGGAGTGCGCGCCGAGGCAGAGGATGCGCTTCAGCTTGTCGAAACGGACAGGTTGCATGGCTCGTGAATCAGAAAACTATTTCCTCCGCCACAGTTCCCACGGCGCATTGCCGCGCGTGTACACCTCGTCGAGATGCTGCTTCTCCTTGAAGGTATCCATGCACGCCCAGAAGCCGTCATAACGATGTGCGATCAGCTGATTTTCTGCGAGCAGACGCTGCATCGGCTCGTTGACGATCTCTTCGCCATAGTTCATGTACTTGAACGCGGCTCGGTGCATTACCCAGTAGCCGCCGTTGATG
>JBDHQG010000228.1:0-6791 GCA_039806925.1 Limisphaerales bacterium | reverse complement strand
CGGGCGCAGAAACGTCCGCAGGTCCGCCGGCATGGAATGATTCCGGGATCGCGGGCTTTCCCACCCTTCTGCGCCCGAGGACGGGCGCACTCCGTCACCGCATTTTCAAACACGCTCTTAGCCGGAACGATGCGGTGGAAAGTAGGACAGGCATCCTGCCTGTCCCGGGCGTGCAAGGGGTGGGCAATGGAGAATGAGGATCGCTGAGCCAAACCGTTTGGTGTGCGCGTTGGAGAGCTTCGGGACAGGCTGGAAGCGCTGTCCTACCGGCGCGGCAGTCCGCCGTTCGCGATTTCCTGCTGCATCGTTCCGGCTTAGCGTCCTTTAGCGTATTTCGCGGGCTCAATTAATTCTCTCTACACCAATCCACCATGCCTCCCCTCCACAAACTCCGCGCCGGCATCATCGGCACTGGCTTCATCGGCCCCGTTCACATCGAGGCGCTCAAACGCCTCGGCGTGCAAGTTACCGCCATCTGCGGCTCCACGAAGAACGCCCGCGCCACCGCCGAGAAGTGGGGCATCCCGGAAATCTACGGCGACTACGATTACCGCGCGATGTATCGCTCGCCGAACGTCGATGTCGTCCACATCACCTCGCCGAACAAGGTTCACGTCGAGCAATCCCTCGCCGCACTCGCCGCCGGCAAACACGTCGTGTGCGAGAAGCCCCTCGGCATGACAAGCGCCGAAACCGCGAAGGTGGTGGCAATGGTCAAAAAGCTCGAAGCGGCTTCCAATAAATCCCGTAGCAGCGGACGTGAGTCCGCTCAAACTTCCCAATCAGAGCCGATTTACGTCGGCTGCTACCCTCCTGTCTTCGCCGTGAACTACATGTGCCGCTTCTTCCCCGCCGTGCTCCAGATGCGCGCGATGGTCCAGCGCGGCGACCTCGGCCAGATCATGCACGTGCAGGGACACTTCTTTCAGGACTGGCTCCTGCAGGCCACGGACTACAACTGGCGCCTGCTCGCCAGCGAGGGCGGCAAGCTCCGCGCCGTCGGCGACATCGGCACGCACTGGATCGACGCTGTCTCCTTCATCCTCGGCGCGAAAGCCGAAGCCGTCTTCGCGCACGTCGAAACCTTCCACAAGACGCGCTACCGGCCCACGGGCGAAGTGCAGACCTTCGCGAAGATCGATCCGAAGACGATGGTGCCCTACAAGGTCGATACCGAAGACTTCGGCAGTCTTCTGCTCAAGTTCGGCAAGGCGAAGCACGGCTACGTGAACGGCGCGCACGCCAACGCCAGCATCTCGCAAGTCGCCGCCGGCTGGAAATGCAGCCTCGCCCTCGGCATCTACGGCACCAAGGGCAGCGTGCGCTGGGATCTCCAGCAGCCGAACGAAATCCTCGTGGGCCGGCGCGACGAGCCGAACCAGATTCTCCAGCGCGGCACCGCCGGCTTCAGCGAAGATGTGGCGGGCTTCACCGATTATCCCGGCGGCCATCCCGAAGGCTTCCCGGACAGTCACAAAATGCACTACCGCGCCGTGTATGAGCACATCGCCAGCGGACGGAAGACGCCCGTGCTCTTCGCCACCGCTGAAGACGGCCACCACGAAGTGAAGCTCTGCGAAGCCGTGCTCCAGAGCAGCCGCGCGAAGAAGTGGATGAAAGTATAGAAGCGGTTTCAACATTCGTAGCCACCGAGGTGACGAGGCGGAGAGTCCGGGAATCCCAATGTTTCCGCCTGCTCACGTCGGCGGCTACGCTCAGAAGGGAAGTTTGAAACCCGTTTTAGCCGCGAACCGAAGATTCCCAACGCGGACCCCCACATGGTTTGACTCCTGTATTTCCCCCGAGAGACATCGCCTTGCCATGCGGGTCAGGCAGGATTCTTGACCTGCTTTGACTGCATCGCTCCGGATCAAGCTCGGGGGGCGGACCCACGGGACAAGAACGTTTGACACGTCCTGATATTGGACACCGCGGGGCCGCACGATCCGCGGACGTTCTCGTAGTTGATCGACCCGGGCCCAATTGCCGCCGGGGCGTCCGTGTAGATCACTGATTTTGCCGTTACGACCCACCGACTTCTGAGACGGAACCGGGTCAAAGGAAGATTCTCATCTTGCAACTCAACGCTGGCACGGGTGTTGCAAGCCGCGATGAGTGATTCAAAGCAATCGCAGCATTGAAGTGAAATGTCCGCTGGTCATGGAGTCATCCGGAAGCCACGAGTCCGCAGCTTAACGATAGGAAATCGCAAAGGTCATTTATGGATAACCAAACTGATTCGCAGAACGCTCCCGGGGCGGCGCCGAAGTCGCGCTTCGCCAAGTTCGACTGGTCGGGGTTCAAGGGCAAGCGCATCTCCGTCCTGACGGTGCCGCTCCTGGTGATGGCGACGATCACGGAGTTCGTCATCCTCGCCACCGGGTGGAAATACCAGCAGAGCGTCTGCGTGCCACAGGGAATGGGCGTGACGTTCTTCGGCATCGGCCCGATCGGCGCGACGATTCTCGCCGTCGAGTTGCTGAAGCTGCCGCTCGCCATCTGGACCGCCTCGCGTTGCGGCTGGCAGAAGTGGTTCATGCTGACGGCGGGCCTGCCGCTGATCTGCCTGCTCACGTTCCAGCTCGTGAAGGACATGGCCGTTTACGAAATGGGCGCGGCGATGAAACCCGCGAGCGAGCTGCTCGAACAGGCCGCGACGGAGGAAGGCAAGATCACGCGGCTCAACGCCGAGCTCGCGAATCAGCTCAAGGACGAAACCTCGGTGAAGGCTTCCATCGCCGAGAGGAAGGCCGACCGGGATCGCAAGGTGGCCGAACTCACCGCCAAGCAGACGAAGGCCAAGGCGGACATCGAGGAATCCATCAAACGCAACGACGCCTCCCGCCAGGACGCGATCACGTTGACCGACTTTCAGAAGAAGGAGCTCGCCGAAACTGAAATCCGTCAGGCGAATCTCATCCGCCAGTTCGACGCCGATGCCGCGCAGCTCACCAAGGCGATCTCCGACCTCCGCGCGCAACGCGAAACCGAACTGGGCCGCGCCGCCTCGTGGAACGTGGAGGAAGCACGGATCGAGAACGCCTTCAAGGCGCGCATGGCGGAATACACGAACAAGAAAACGGCTTATGAAAAGGAGAAGGCGGAATATGACGGCGCGAATGTGCTCCGACGTCAGTTGATGAAGGAGCCGGTGGATCCCGGCGTGCCGCCGCAACGCGAGGTGAACAAGATTCTCAAGCCGACGCTGGTTGCCGATCTCGAGGCGCAGATCAAGGCGAAGGAGTCCGAGCTGGCGGTGGTGAACAGCAAGCGCCGCGACAGCGTGGCGCAGGTCGGCGCCGATGCCCGCAAGATGCGGGACGAGTTTTCCCGCCGCTCCGGCACAAGGCGCGAGGAGACGGATCGCAAGCGTGAAGAACTGCTCGCCTCCCTGGCGGCTCTGACCAAGGAAGGCGCGGCGGAACTCAAGCAGATCGACAAGGACTACGAAGCGGCCGTCCAGAAGGAGCAGGATTCCCTCAAGAGCCGTCGTCCGGTCGACATTGTCCGCGCGGAACTCGACGCCAGCCGCAAGAAAGCCGACTCGCTCTATGAAGCGCGCGAGGCCGCCATCAAGAACACGCAGGTCCACCGCATCGCCACCACCGTGGAAATCATCCGCGGCATGGTCGCCGGGGAGCGCCCGGCCTCCATCAAATCCACCGCCAAGGAACGCGGCGACATCTACACCGATCAGATCAGCATGGTCCGCATCTGGGTTTATCCGGTGCTGGCGTTCATCGTGGCGTTCCTGCCGACGCTGATGGTCGAGATTGGTTTCTCGACGATTTTCCAGCCCGAAGGCCAGCAGCAACAGCGCCGCCCGCACCGGCTCGGCTTCCTGGGCCGCCGCCTGCACTGGCTCTACACTCGCGCCGGCCGCATCAAGATTCTCCGCGCCGAACGGCTGGCGCGCGAGGCGGCCTCGGAGATCGCGTCCCGCGATGAAGCCCTCGCCGCCGAGAAGGCCGGCGCCGCAACCGCCTTGGGCGCCCGGGACGCGGAGCTGGAGCAGGCGCAGAAAGCCCTCGCTGACGCCGCGGCGGCGCACGAGGAGGAGTTGCAGAAAAAGGAAGAGGAATGGGTGGCCAAGTTTTCCGGCATGGCCGATTCGCTCAACCGCACGGTCCTGGAGAAAGACGCGCTGCGTGATTTGCAGAAGTCCGAAATCGAGCGCCAGATTCAGATGCGCCAGAACGCCTGGTCGGAGCGCATCACCCAGCTGCGGCAGGAGCTGGACGAGCAACGTTCCGCCGCGGAAGCCGAGCGGACCACCCTGATGCAGGAGCATCACAAGAAGCTCATGGAAGTGACCGAGGACTGCAAAACACAGGTCATCCAGGCGCGCCGTCAACTGGCCGACGCGGAGCTCGCCGGCGTGGAAGCGTCCGCCAAGCTGGCAAACGACTTGAAGGAAGCCTTGTATGAGCGCGACCGTTCCGAGTCCGAACTCAAGCATGTGACGGAATCTCATGCCCGGCAGTTGTCGCTCGCCCAGGAGGACGCCGCCCGCGAACTGGAGAAGGCCGTACGCCAGGAGAAGCAGCGGTTCGACAAGCAGCAGGCGGAGTTCGAGAGGATTTTGCGCCAGCGCGACGAGGAGTTTGAGCGCCGTTCCAAGCAGCAGCAGCAGGAATTGTCGCTGGGCTTTGAAACGCGACTGCTTGAGGAAAAGAACCGCGCCGAACAGGACGCCCGCCGGCGTCAGGTGGAGGTCGAACGCCAGACGGAAGATCGCGCCCGCGAAGCCGACGCCCGCTGGGCGCAGGAGATTCAGCAGCGCGAGGACGCGGCCCAGATCAAACTCAAGCAGCGCGAGCAGCAGCTGCAGGCGCAGGCCGAGGTTCGCCTTGCCGAGGCACAGGCGAAGGCCGATCAGGAATTGCGCCGCCGCGAACAGGAGTTCGAGCGCCAGACCGACACCCTGGCCCGCGAGGCGGACGCGCGGCTGCGTGATGAGTTGCAACAGAAGGAACTCGCCTTCCACGCCAAGCTGAAACAGCGCGAACAGGATTTGACCAGCCGGGCCGCAGATCGCGAGACCGAGCTGCAAAACAAGTGGGCCGCGGACTTGCGCGCTCGCGAGGTGGAATCGGAAAAGCAGACCGAGTCCCGTGTCCGCGCCGCCGAAACACGCCACAGCCAGGAAGCGCAGCAGAAGGAAGAGCTCTTCCAGGTCCGCATCAACCAACGCGAGCAGCAGTTGCAGGCGCAGTTTGACGCGCGCCAGGCTGAAGCCCGTCGCCGCCAGCAGGAATTGCTCGCCCAGATCACGACCCAGTCGGAAGCCCATCGCGCGGCGCAGAAGGAATGGGAGACGGAGCTGGAACTGGTCCGCAACAACATCGAATCGTTGAAGGCGAACGTGGCCCGGGTCGAGCAGGAGCGTGATGACGCGCGCCGCGCCTCAACCGAAAACGTCCGTCATGTGCGCGACTTGGAGAAGAAGCTGATGGAAGCATCCTCGTTCCTGGCCGGCTGGAAGAACGGGAAAGAAATCGTCGGATCGCGGGCGGAGAGGGAATCCAACCCGGTTGCGCGCGAAGACGCGGAAGACGCCCGCCAGCCGTAAGCGGCAGGAGAAGAAGATTGCGACACGAAGCCGGCGCGAGGTGCGCCGGCTTCTTTTTGTTTCGACTGCACGCCGCGGCGCGCTGCAAGCTCAGGTTCAATCGAACTGCATGAAGAGTCACACCTGCGACTTCTCGCCGCGCGCCCTGCTCCCGCTGGTGCTGTGGCCGCTGGCACCGCTTATTCTCTTCGCGGTGGCGATGCAGGTTGGCGCGCGCAGCAACGTCCTGCCAACACCGCGCCCCGCCCTCGACACGGAACGCACCGTGTTGGTTCATCAGGCGGAAGCCGCGCGTTCGCCGCAAGACGCGGAGATCATTCTGCTCGGCGACTCCTCGTGCCTGATGAACGTCTCGGCATTGCAGCTGGGCGCGGCGTTGGGAAGACCGGCGCTCAATCTCGGCACGTTCAGCTTCCTCGACGTGAACTCGCACGCCGCGATGCTGCGCGAGTATTCGCGGGCGAATCCCGGGCGGCTCCGCTCGGTATTGCTGTTGATGCACGCCGAGACGCTTCGCCGGCTGGGCGCGGAGACGTATTACGCCGACGCGCTGGAGAGCTTCTGGTCGGGCCGGGATCACACGGGGGGCACCGCCTGGGACACCCGGCTTGGCAAGGCGTTGGGCGTGGATATTTTCAAAGGCCGCCTGCTCGCCCGCGTGCAGCCGCAGCCGCTCGGCGGCGTTTACGGGCGGCGTTATGGATTCACGCATGACCTGGAGAATTACATGACCAGACATCGCGGCAGCATCGTTGATCCCGATCCCCAGCCGTTGACGGGCAGCACGGAGTATCGGCTGGCCGCGACGCTTGAAAAGGCGTCGAAGAACTTTCGCGCGGCCGTTCCGCCCGGCGTGAAGCTCTTCGTCGGCATCACGCCCGCGCCGGAACGATTCGCGGGTTCCCGCTATCCGGCGCTCCGCGACGCCATGTTGAGTCAATGGTCGACGTGGCTCGCCGGCGTGGCGTTGACCAATCTCCCTCCCACGATGCCGGATGCCGTCTTCGTCCGGACCACGCACCTGAACGAACTTGCGATTTCGAACTACACCGCAGCTGTCGCCGCAGCGCTGTCTCCGCTGCTGCCGAAATAGCCGGCAATCCAGGGAAGCACTGATTTTACCACGAATGGACACGAATCCACACGAATAACCTGAGAGCCTGTCTGAGAATTCAACCCTTGCGGCGGCAGAGTCTCGGCGGAGTGCGCCCGTCCCCGG
>JBDHQG010000227.1:0-6807 GCA_039806925.1 Limisphaerales bacterium | reverse complement strand
GAGCAGTTCCGTGATGCGTTTCTGCCGTTCGCCCGCGCCGGTGGCGAGGTCGTGGATGTCGAGCGCTTCGCCGATGATCTGCTCGACGGTCATGCGCGGATTCAGCGAGCCGAACGGGTCCTGAAAAATCATCTGGAACCCGCGGCGACGTGAGCGCAGTTCCGCTCCGTCGAGCTTGGTGATGTCTTCGCCGTTGAAATGGACGCTGCCAGCGGTCGGCTCGATGAGCCGGATGACGGCGCGTCCGAGAGTCGTCTTGCCACAGCCGCTTTCGCCGACGAGTCCGAGCGTTTCGCCCGGCGCGAGCGAGAAGCTGATGCCGTCCACGGCCTTCACATGCGCCTTCACGCGGCTGAACAGCCCGTGCTGGACGGGGAAGTGGACTTTGAGGTCGTGGACTTGGAGGAGGCTTGGGTTCACGCAAGGAATCGAACGAAATAGACGAAGCCCGCGAGAAATAGTCCGCAGGATGGAAGAGAATAGCCCACCGTTTCAACGGTGGGTGGGCAACGGTGTGGAGAGTGAGTCCCGCAGGGACGACAGAGTTCAATCCAACATGCTTTCATCATAGGTCATCCCGTGCTTTTTCAAAAAACGGCCAAAGGCGCTCCTGCAATTCAGGGGTGATCAAGCGCCGGCGTTCCTTCGTGCTCCAGACACAGTGCAGATGGCAGGATGTGAACGAGTGCATAAATTTCTGTCGTCCCTACGGGACTGGCATGTTCACCGGCTGGACTGACCCACCGTTGAAACGGTGGGCTATGGTCTTTCGCGCCCGAAGTGCTGGGATGTCACGCGATTGTCTTATCTCCATAACGGACACCTCACCCACCGCGCCGGTTCCACTTCCTTCCACTCCGGCTCTTGTCGCGCGCACTCGGGCTGCGCTTTCGGACAGCGCGGGTGAAAGCGGCATCCGCTGGGGAACGCACCAAGTTGCGGGACGTTGCCGCCGATGGCGGCGAGGCGGTCGGCGTCGGAGCCAAGCTGCGGCACGGAGTTCATCAACGCGCGCGTGTAGGGATGCAGCGGGCGGGTCAGCAGTTCGCGCGCGGGACCGGACTCGACCATTTGCCCGGCATACATCACGGCGACGCGATCCGCGATGTCGCCGACGATGCCGAGGTTGTGCGTGATGAGCAGGATGCTCATGCCGAGCGTTTGCTTCAGCTCGCGGAGCAGCTCGATGATTTGCGCCTGGATGGTGACGTCGAGCGCGGTGGTCGGTTCGTCGGCGATGAGCAGCCTGGGCTGTGAGGCGAGCGCCATCGCGATCATCACGCGCTGCTGCATGCCGCCGGACAGCTGGTGCGGATAATCCTTGAGCCGCGAATCCGGCGCGGGAATGCCGACGAGCTTGAGCAGGCGGATGACTTCATCCTCGTGCGCGGCGTCGGGGCGGTGCAGGCGGAGCGATTCGAGGATCTGGCGTCCGACGGGGAAGACGGGGTTCAGCGACGCGCTCGGTTCCTGGAAGACGTAGCTCACCACGCCGCCGCGAATCTGGCGCAGCTCGGGTTTCGTCATGCGCAGAACGTCGCGGCCGTTGACGAGGATCTCCCCGTTGCGGTAGTGCGCCGGCGGGGACGGGAGCAGCCGGGCGATGGAGAGCGCGGTGACGCTTTTGCCGGAGCCGCTCTCGCCGACGAGGCAGAGCGTTTCGCCGGCGGCGATGTCGAAGGAGATGTTTTCAACGGCAGACAAGCCCTTGCCGTCCTTGTGAAACTCCAGGCAGAGGTTCCGCACGGAAAGCAGCGGGGCCGCCGCCGTCGGGGCGGTCGGGTGGTTTGCCGGCTGGCGTTGGTTCTGAACCGTTTCTGACATGCAAGGCGGCCAGAAAGTGGCTTGCTCAGGGGCCGCTTCCGCCGTTACGTTTCAGCCACTATGCGCGCATCCATCCTGCTGATTCCAGTTTGTTTTCTCATCGCGTGCAACACGCCGGAGCCGAAGAATCCCGTGGAGAAACGCCGGGCCGAGGCGACCAGGGTGCCGCATGATTTTCATCCGGCGGATGTCGCCGGATTTCAGAAGCTCGCCGTCAGGTTCAAATCCGTCATCAACGTGCCGGCGCTGGAAACCGACGCGGCGGATGTTCATCGCGCGGTCACGAACACCATCACCCGGGCCGGCGCGGCGCTCGACGAAATCGCCGCGTGCAGCCACGAGAAACTCACGTTCGACAACACCATCGCCGCGCTGGATGACATCGCCTACGACATCGGGCTGACCGCGAACCGGCTGAACCTGATCAAGGAAACCAGCACGAATGCCGTGCTGCGCGAGGCGGCGACGGAGGCGATCAAGAAGCTTTCCGAGTGGGCGGTGGGGATTGATTACCGCGAGGATGTTTACCATTCGGTGAACGCCTACGCGCGCACGCTGCCGAAGCTGAAGGGCGAGGAGGACAAGCTGCTGCGCGAGGTGCTGCGCGATTACCGCCGCGCGGGCCTGGAGCTGCCCAAGGCGCAGCGGGACGAGGTGGAGCGGCTGCGCAAGGCATTGACGCAGCTCACGACGGACTTCGAGTCGAACATCAACAAGACGCAGCGCCCGGTGAAATTCACGAAGGCCGAGCTGGAGGGCGTGCCGGAAAGTTTCCTCGCCCAGCCCGGCGTGAAGACCGGGGACGATGAATACACGGTGATGGCGAACGTGACGTTTCATTACCTCACGGTGCTGGAGAACGCGAGGCGCGAGCCCACGCGCCGCAAGCTGGCGGAGATCCAGAACAACCTCGCGCGGGCGGAGAACGTGCCGTTGCTCCAGAAGATTCTCGCGCTGCGGGATCGCATTGCGGCCAGGCTGGGTTACCAGAGCTGGGCGGACTATGTCATCGAGCCGAAGATGGCGAAGACGGCGGCGAACGCGCGCGGATTTTTGGAAAACCTGAACAAGGGTTTGCAGCCGAAGTTCAGCGCGGAGCTGGCGGAGTATCGCGCGTTGAAGGTGAAGGAGACGGGCGATGCGAACGCGCAGATTCGCGTCTGGGACTGGCGTTACTACAGCAATCTGTTGAAGAAGGAGAAGTACACCGTGGATGCGGAGCAGCTGCGCGTTTACTTCCCGTACGAGAAGACGCTGCAAGGGATGTTCGACATCTATCAGTCCATCTTCGGGCTGAAATTCCAGAAGCTCGAGGCACCGTCGAAGTGGGTGGACGACCTGCAGCTCTTCGGCGTGACGGATGCGGAGACGGGCGAGCCGCTCGGGTTGTTCTACCTCGACATGTTCCCGCGCGAGGGGAAGTTCAACCACTTCGCGCAGTTCGGCATCATCGAGGGCAAGCGCCTGCCGGGCGGACAGTATCAGCGGCCGACGGTGGCGCTGGTCTGCAACTTCCCGCCGCCCACCAAGGACGCGCCGTCGCTGCTGTCGCATTCGGATGTGGAGACGCTGTTCCACGAGTTCGGCCACGCGCTGCACTCGATTCTGACGCGCGCGCGGTTCTCGCGTTTCGCGGGCACGAGCGTGCCGCGGGATTTCGTGGAGGCGCCGTCGCAGATGCTGGAGAACTGGGTGTGGGACAAGAAGGTGTTGGACAGCTTCGCCGCCGACTATCGTGACCCGTCGAAGAAGATTCCGAAGGAGATACTCGCGAAACTCAAGGAGACGAAGCTGGCGACGGTGGGGACGTTCTATCGCCGGCAGCTCTCCTTCGCGCTGCTCGATCTCGCGCTGCACACGGAGGTGAAGGACGGCGGGAACCAGGACGCGGTGAAAATCTCCAACGACATTCTCTCGAAAGTGTTCCTGCCGGTGCCGGAGGACACGGCGTTCGTCGCCTACTTCGGTCACCTGATGGGCTACGACGCGGGCTATTACGGCTACGCCTGGGCGGACGCCATCGCGGCGGACATGGCGATGGTGTTCGAGAAATCGCTGGGCGGCTATTATGACAAGCCGGTTGGACGCCGCCTGCGGGACGAGATTTATGCGCCGGGTGATTCGCGCGATGTCACGGTGTCGATTGAGAGGTTTCTCGGTCGCAAGCAGAGCCTCCGTCCGTTTCTCGAAACGGTGGGCATTGGCGGGAAGTGATCGCGTCCCTCACCGGCCGAGATGCTCGAGCAGGATTTCAAACTCCGCCCGCTGAATCTCACGGAGCGCCTCGTGGTTCGGTGCGGCGGAAACCGCGGCGGCTTCGCAGGCATCGACAAAGGCGAAGGAATCCCACTGGCCGCCGGGCAGGAGTTTCTTCGCGAGGGCTGGAAGGTTTCGTTTCGCCAGAAGGATGCCGGCCTGCCTGGCCAGTTCTTCAAGGCAGGGATGTGGTCCCACGCGCCGGAACCAATACTTCGCGTTGAAGTAGTCCGGCTCGCGACGATGCAGGATGGCATGAATGTAACTGCCGTCGCGCGTCTCGATGTCCTGCACGATGGCATGCGCGGCGTCGTGATGATCGTGCCAGAGCAGGGCGAGTGCGCGGATGAGTTCGCGGTGGCGTTCACTGAGGGAGGGAAGTTTTTCAATGGCCGCGTCAATCTCGCGAATCGTCGCGACGCCGGGGCGCGGCCCGGGGCCGGGTTCAGGAGAGGCGCCGTCACCGAAGAGCGCTTGAGACAACGAAGGGTTCATCGTGCGAGGAAAGGTATCGAGATTCGGAGGCCGGTCCATTCCGTTTTGCCGGCTCGCGGGAACGGGCGTGTTGCCCAAACAAACACGGACCGCGACCGGTCCCTCGGTCGCAGCGGGTGGAGCGCACCGGCATCGCGGAAGTCTGCGCGGATCGCCGTTCGGGCGACGCGCTGCGAGCCGGGACGGCTCGCGGACCGATGGCATTTCGGCGACACGCCTCCCAAGAGTTGCCCCCGCTTTTTTCCGGTCCTCTGACTTCTCCGCTTGCCCGATGCTAAAGAACTGCTCAACTCTGTCCGTCTTTGACTCAATGATGAGCGGCGATTTTTCGAATGTGTTTCGGGGCGTCCTGAAAGGGATGATCCGGTTCGCCGTGCTTTGCCTGCTCGCGGCGGCGGCGGTTGTGGCCGCGCCTTCGTTCACCACCGCGCTGGATCGAAACGTCGTGCCCGTCGGTGAAACCGTGACGCTGAGCCTGATCTTTGAAGGCGCGACGCCGACGGGGGCGCCGCCGTTGCCGCAGATTCGCAATGTGGGCGTCGCGCCCGGCGTGAGCCAGTCCACTTCGTATTCGTTCATCAACGGCCAGCAAACCTCCCGGCAGACCTACAGCTACACCCTCGTGGCGCAGACGGTGGGCGACGTCACGATCCCGCCGATGTCCGTCCAGATCGGGGCCCAGGCCGTGACCTCCCAGGCGTTGAGCCTGAAGATTGTTCCGTCCGCCGCCGCCGCCCAGGCCAATGCCGGCGGCATTTCCAATCTCGCCTTCCTCCGGCTCATCGTGCCGAAGGCCGGGGCGTTTGTCGGCGAACCTTTCCCGGTGGAAATTCATCTCTACTGGATCAATGCGCAGGACATCCGCATGCCGCAGTTGCAGGCGGACGGGTTCTCGGTCGGCGCCCTGCCCAAGCCGGTGCAAACGCGGACGCAGCTGGGCGGAACGATCTATAACCTCGCCATCTTCAAGCTCACCGCCGCCGCCGCGCGCAGCGGAGATCTGACCCTGGGGCCGGTCGAGGGCAGCCTGACCGTGCTGATTCCCGTCAGCAACCAGCGGCGCAGCCGCGATCCGTTTGAATCGTTCTTTGGCGGGCCGCAATACCAGCAACGCCCGACCACCATCGCCAGCGACGTGGTGCGGATGAAAGTCCTCCCGCTGCCGGCGGAGAACGTGCCGGAAGGCTTCAATGGCGCCATCGGCAGCTACCAGCTCAGCGTCACTGCCGGCCCGACGAACATCGGCGCGGGGGATCCCATCACGGTGCGCGCCAAAATCTCGGGCCGCGGCCCGATCGATTCCATCATCTTCCCGCCGCAGACGCACTGGCGCGATTTCAACACCTACCCGCCGACGGCGACCGTGGAGACGACCGACGAGCTCGGGCTCGCGGGAACGAAGACGTTCGAGCAGGTGATTGTGCCGCAGAACCACGAGGTGACCGTCCTGCCTCCGTTCAAGTTCAGTTTCTTCGACCCCGCCGCGAAGAGCTACCGCACCCTTTCGAGCCCGGCGATTCCGCTGAGCGTGCGGGCCTCCGGCGTGGCGGTGGCGCCGTTGCCGACGCTGACCAACTCGGCCGCGGGCGAACAACGCCCGGCGGCGGATGACATCATTCACATCCGCCCGCGGCTGGACGCGGCGGTTTCCCTGACGCCGCTCTATCTGCGTCCCGCGTTCCTCGGGCTGCAAAGCGTTCCCGTGCTGCTCTGGCTCGCGCTGCTGGTTCGGCGCCGGCGTGCTGAATCGCTGGCCAGCAACCCGCGCCTGCGCCGGCAGCGCGAGGTCGCCCAGAGGATGCGGGAGGGCTTGAAGGAATTGCGCGGCCACGCCGGGGCGCGCCGGTCGAACGAGTTTTTTGCGCTGCTCTTCCGGCTGATGCAGGAGCAGGTCGGGGAACGCCTGGACCTGCCGGCATCGGCGATCACGGAGGCGGTGATTGACAGCCGGCTGCGTGGACGCGGGCTTTCAGAGGCCGGCGTGCAGACGCTTCACGAGCTGTTCCAGACGTGCAACGCCGCGCGCTACGCGCCGACGCAAAGCAGCCATGAACTCGCGGCGCTGATCCCGAAGCTGGAAGGCGTGATTGCGGAATTGCAGAAGGTTTCCCCATGAGCTGGCTGGCGCGAACATTTTTCCTGGCGGCAGTTGTCGTGAGCGCCCTCGTGCCGTCCGTCCGCGGCGCGGATGCGGAGGGCGCGTTCGACGCGGCGAACAAGCTCTACGAGCAG
>JBDHQG010000226.1:0-6817 GCA_039806925.1 Limisphaerales bacterium | reverse complement strand
CAACGCGAACACCAAAGGGTTTGGCCAAACGAACGTTCATTTTCCAGTGCCCACCGCCTTGCAGGGCGGGACAGGCAGGATGCCTGTCCTACCTTCTACTGCATCGTTCCGGCTGAGAGCCCGCCTGAGCCAGCCCGCCTCGTTCGGCGCGCCGGTAAACTTTCCCCCTTTCTCACCCGCGGATCCGTTGCTAGCGTCCGCCCATGAATTTTCTGGTGACAGGCGGAGCGGGCTTCATCGGTTCCCACGTTTGCGAGCGTCTGCTCGTCTCGGGCCACGCCGTCTGGACGTTCGATGATCTGAACGCGTTTTATTCCCCCGCCATCAAGAAGGCGAACCTCGCCGCGCTCGGTGCCGCCGGCGCGAAATTCACCTTCACGGAGGGCGATCTGTCGAATCGCGCCGCGCTCGACGCAGTGTTCAACAGCGTGAAGTTCGACCAGGTCATCCACCTCGCCGCGCGTGCCGGCGTTCGCCCCAGCCTGCAGGAGCCCGCGCTCTACCAACGCGTGAACGTCGAGGGCACCGTCAACCTCCTCGAAGCCGCGCGCGCGACCGGCGTGAAGAAGATCACCATCGCCTCCTCTTCGTCTGTTTATGGCGTGAACGCAAAAGTTCCGTTCTCCGAGGATGACCCGATCTTCTCCGCCATCTCGCCCTACGCCGCGAGCAAGCTGGCTTGCGAGGCGCTCGGCCACGTCTACCATCACGTTTACGGCATGGACATCGCGATGCTGCGCTTCTTCACCGTCTATGGACCGCGCCAGCGTCCCGACCTCGCGATCCACAAGTTCGCCCACCTCATCTCTCACGGGAAGCCCATCCCGGTCTTCGGCGACGGCAGCACCGCGCGCGATTACACCTACGTGTCGGACACCGTGGACGGCGTCCTCGCCTGCACTCAAAAGGAATTCGGCTTCGACATCTTCAACCTCGGCGAATCGCAGACCGTGAAGCTCTCGTATCTCATCGAGCTGATCGAAAATGCGCTCGGCAGGAAAGCCGTCATCGACCGCCAGCCGCCGCAACCCGGCGACGTGCCGATCACTTTCGCGAACATCGCCAAGGCGCGCGCGAAACTCGGCTACAATCCCCGGGTCCAGATCGAGGAAGGCATCCCGATGTTCGTGGAGTGGTTTCGCGCGCAAGGAGCAAAGCCATGACCTCGCCCGCCAGGCTGCTGCGCGAACTCATCGCGCTCCCGAGCGTGAACCCGGCCTTCGCCGCCGCCGGAGATCCGCGCGCCGGGGAGAAGAACGTCGCGGCCTATCTCACAAGCGTCGCGGCCCGCGGAGGACTGGACATCGACCTCCAAGAAGTGCTGCCCCATCGCGCCAATGTCTTCGCCCGGCTGCTGCCCACCGGCAAAGTCCGGCAACGGATCGTTCTCGCGCCGCACATGGACACCGTGGGCGTCGCCGGCGACGAGCAGTTCCATCCGCAACTCAAGAACGGTCGCATCCACGGTCGCGGCGCGTGCGACACCAAGGGCAGCATCGCGGTTTTTCTTTCCGCCCTGCTCGATCTGGCGGCGGCGAAGAAACGTCCCGCCTCCACCGAAGTCATGCTTCTCGCGCTCGTGGACGAGGAGAATGGCCAGGCCGGTTCACGCTTCGTGGCGAAGAGTCGCTTCAAGGCGGACCTCGCCATCGTCGGCGAGCCGACGCGGCTGCAAATCGTCACCGCCCACAAAGGCGATCTGTGGCTTCAGCTGGAAACCCGCGGCAAGGCGGCGCACGGCTCCCGTCCCGAACTCGGCCGGAACGCGGTTCACGAAATGGCGAAGATCGTGCATCTGCTGGAAACGGAATACGCACGACGATTGCGCGAACGCCACCACCCCCTGCTCCGTCATCCGACCATCAACGTCGGCACCATCTCCGGCGGGCGTCAGCCGAACATCGTGCCCGACAGCTGCAGCATCCGGATCGATCGCCGCACCATTCCCGGCGAGAAAGATCCCGCCGTGAAGCGGGAGATTCTCGACTTCATCCGCGGTCACGGTTTATCGGCGACGATGATCGACACCAAGCACGACGAACCGGCGCCCCCCATGGAAACGAGCATCGAGCTGCCGCTCGTCCGGCAGTTTCTCTCAGCGGCGAAACAGTCCAGGCCCGTGGGCGTGGATTTCTTCACGGACGCCGGCGTCCTGGCCGCCGCGGGAATTCCCAGCGTCGTCTTCGGTCCCGGTGACATCGCACAAGCCCACACCGTCGATGAATGGGTGGCCGTGAGCCAGCTGGAACGGGGCACCAGACTTCTTTCCCGCTTCCTTCAATCTCTGCCATGAGTAACTCCGGATCGCGTGCCACGTTCTTTCGCCAGAGCGGTTGGATGGCTTTTGCCGCCATGGGAGGCGGCGTCTTCAATCTCCTCGCCAGCCTGGTTGTTTTCAAGATGGGCGCCGAGGTGAACGCGTTCGATACTGCGCTGGCCGCGCTCGCCATACTCAGCATGCCGGCTCTCGGCATTCAGACGGCCTTCGCCGCGCAGGCCGCCGTGGCGGACAGCCAGGATCAGACCAACGCGCTCGCTGCAACCATGCGGTCGGCCTACCTGTGGATTGGGATGGGATGGCTCGTGATCGCCGGGCTCTGCTTCGCCTTCAGCAACCACCTCGTACAACTCTACAACTTGAACAGCCCGGCTGTTCTCTGGGTGTTTCTCGCAATGGTGCTGGTGACTTTGTGGTCGCCGATCCCGAACGGAGTTCTTCAGGGGCGTCAGGATTTCCTCTGGTTCGGCGCCGGCACGTTGCTCAACGGCGCCGGGCGGTTCGCCGCGCTGGCCGCCGCCGTCCATGTGTTCAAGCTCGGTTCCCTCGGCACACTCGTTGGCGCCCTCGCCGGCAGCCTCGCCGTGCTGTTGCTCGTGGCCGGACGGACGCTCGGGATCATTCGTCACCGTGGCGGAAAAACGGACTGGCGTCTTTTCCTCCGGCGCGCGGTTCCGCTGACGCTTGGGCTCGGCACGCTCGTTCTGCTCATGCAGGCAGATGCCTTGATCGTCCGCGAAAAATTGCAGTCGCAAATGACGGATGCAGAAACCGTCGGTTACACCGCCGCGCGGCGCATCGGGCAGGTGCTGGTGTTTGTCGTCGGCGCAGTCGTCGCCGTCATGTATCCCAAGGTGGCTCGTGGCTTGAAGACCTCGGAGGGCGGCGACGCACTGAAGCTGACCGTGGGATTGACCGCTGTCATCAGCGTCATCGGCGCCGTCATCACCTCGGTCATTCCCCAGTTCCCGTTGAGAATCCTGGCCGGTTCCACCGCCTCGCCTGAAAGCGCCAGGCTGGTCGTGGCCTACGTGTGGGCGCTGGCGCCGCTCGCCATCTCGAATGTGCTCGTTTGGAATCTCATGGCCAGGGAGCGTTTCAAAACGGTGCCAGTGCTGATGCTGATCGCCGGAGGATGCTGGTTCGCCTTGCGCGCCTACAGTGACCGGCTGATGGCCGTCGTGACCGTGGTCGGAGTGTTTTCAACTCTGATGATGGTTGTGAGCGGAGTCCTTACCCTCCTCGACTACAGAAAAAACCGCGCGACATCCGCAACCGCGGCAGTCAATGCGTGAAGTCCGTGTCCCACGACTTCGTGGGCCGGCGGAGCAACGGCGCCTTGAGCTTGAGGTAAACCCAGGTCTCAATCGGCCGGAAAATTGGCAGCAGAGGTTTCAGCGGCGAATGCACCAGCCGCAGGCGGATGATGGAGAGCAGCATCGTCAGCGACGTCCGGCCCAGCACGACTTTGGAGCCCATCTTGTCCGTCCACTCCGTCGGCACTTCGAGAATCTTGAACCCCGCGCGCTTGATGGCGTAGAGCAAATTGATGTCGAACGCCATGTCCGCGATGCGCAGGAGATGATGCACCTTCTCGATGACCTCGCGCCGCATCACCTTCGCGCCGCACTGCGTGTCCTTGATGTTCAGCCAGAACATCGACTGCACGATGAGGTGAAACACCCGGCTCGCGAACTGGCGCCTGCCCGTCTGCTGCTGGTGCAACACCGCGCCGGGAAGCCAGCGTGAGGCGATGACGCAGTCCGCCTGGTCGCGCAATTTCACCAAGTCGTGGAAGGCCTTTGGCGACGTCGCGCCATCCGCATCCACATAGCCGATGTAGTCCGCCAGCGGCGCGAGCTTGAGCCCTTCGATCAATGCCCCGCCCTTGCCGATGGGGTCGGGGAATTCCAGCCAGCTAATCTCGGGGTTCGTCTCCGCCACGCGCTTCACCACGCCGATGGTGTTGTCCACGCAGCCGTTCAGCACGACCACGATCTGAAAGTCGCCGCCGTAGTTCCCGCGGAAATACCCGGCGTATTCGCGGAGGACGGGCTCGATCCGTTCCTCCTCGTTGTACGCCGGTATCAGCAGCAAGAGGCTGGGACTTTTTGGGGTCACGGCGGAGGTTTTTAGCGAAGGGACCGCCGGAAAGCAAAGCCGTAACAGCGCACGCAGCCGGATCGAGACGAAACCAGCGGGAGACGGCCAAAGCCCCGAGCGGACCGCCTACGCGGGGGCGGGAGCCGGCGAACCAAGCCCCGGATCGATCTTCGGCGGCGTCGGCTTCATCACTTCCGGCAATGGCGTCGCCGCCTGGGCGCCGGTCGGCGGGCCCACCTGCGCCTGCGGAGGCGGTGGCGTGAACTTTCCGGTGCGGACGATCTCGATCACCTGCGCGCCTTCGAGCGTTTCGTACTCGAGCAACGCCTTCGCGATCATCTCCAGCTTGTCACGGTTCGTGTGGATGAGATCCTTCGCGCGCTGGAAGTTCTCGTCGATGATGCGCTTGACCTCGGCATCGATGGATTGCGCGGTGGATTCGCTGTAGTCCTTGCTCCGTCCCATTTCACGCCCGAGGAAGACGTATTCGTTCGAGTCGCCGTACTGCACCATGCCGAGACGCTCGCTCATGCCCCACTGGGTCACCATCGCGCGCGCCATCTGCGTGGCCATCTGGATGTCGCCCGAGGCCCCGCTGGAAATGTCGTTGGAGACGAGCTCCTCCGCGATGCGTCCGGCCATCGTCACGGCGAGATCATCCATCAAGCGCTTGCGGCTCTGGCTGAGCACGTCCTTTTCAGGAAGCATCATCGTCATGCCCAGCGCGCGGCCGCGCGGGATGATGGTTACCTTGTGCAGCGGGTGCGTGTTGTTGAGCAGCACATTGACAAGCGCATGGCCGGCCTCGTGCCAGGCCGTGTCGCGCTTCTCCTCATCGGACATCGCCAACGTCCGGCGCTCGCGTCCCCAGCGCACCTTGTCGCGGGCTTCTTCGAGCTCGGACATGCCGACGGCTTTCTTGCCCGTGCGCGCCGCCAGGAGTGCGGCTTCGTTCAAAAGATTGGCCAGCTCGGCGCCGGAATAACCCGGCGTGCCGCGGGCGATCACGGCGAGATCGACCGTCGGGTCCAGCTTCACGTTCTTGGCGTGAACCTTGAGAATCGCCTCGCGTCCGCGAACATCCGGGAGATTGACCGTGATCTGGCGATCGAAACGGCCCGGGCGCAGGAGCGCGGGATCCAGCACATCGGGACGATTGGTCGCCGCGATGATGATGATGCCCTCGGTGGTGTCGAAGCCGTCCATCTCCACGAGCAGCGCATTGAGCGTCTGCTCGCGCTCATCGTTGCCGCCGCCGAGACCGTGGCCACGGCTGCGTCCGACGGCATCGATTTCGTCAATGAAGATCAAGCAGGGCGTGTTCTTGCGTGCCTGCTCGAACATGTCGCGCACGCGGCTCGCGCCGACGCCCACGAACATTTCCACGAAGTCCGAGCCGCTGATGCTGAAGAACGCCGCGTCCGCCTCGCCAGCGATGGCTTTCGCGAGAAGAGTTTTGCCCGTTCCCGGTGAGCCGACCATCAGGATGCCCTTGGGAATCCGTCCGCCCAGCTTCTGAAATTTTTTGGGATCCTTGAGAAAATCCACGAGCTCAGAAACCTCTTCCTTCGCTTCTTCCACGCCCGCGACGTCCTTGAAGGTCGTCTTGTTCTTTTCCTTCGTCAGCATCCGCGCCTTGCTCTTGCCGAAGCTCAACGCGCCTTTGCCCGCCATCTTGATCTGGCGGATGAAGAAGAACCAGATGAGCAATCCCAGGATCAGGATCGGCCCAAGGCTGTAGGCGAGGCCGAGCAAGACCGTGTTCGGCGCACGGGTCTCAAAGGCGCCGCTCTCCAGGAGCTTGTCCTCAAACTTGTCCGTCAGCCGGACCTTCGCGACAAACGGAAGCGGCTCTTCCGGCCTGCCGGGTGTGCCGATCTTTTTGCCTTCGCTGTCGAGCTTGAAATACTTGCCGCGCACTTCATGCAAGAGCGACTGGGGATCGTAGGCGATGGTGCCCTGCACAATCTGGTTCGAGGCGAACGCCTGCATGAACTGCGTCTGCGTCAGCGATTCGGACGAGGCCGGCCCGGCGTTGCGGAAAACCATCAGCAGCGGAATGGCTCCGAGGATGGCGATCCAAATGATATAGGTGCGGGGCGGGACGCGAAATTCTCCGTTTCGTTTGCTGCCGCGCTCGCCGTCTTTGTTGTTGTTTTCGTCGGACATGAAATTTCCGTTCTCTGGCCGAAGCCTAGCATGGGTTTCCTCCCACGCAACCGGCGCTTTTCACCGGACCCGATCCGCCCCACTCAAACGACGCCGATCAGGCTTGTCCAGCTGAAAGACAGCTTGAAACGCGCGGCGTCACGCCAGTTTATCGGTCGCCACCACATTTACTGCACACCGCACTTTGAGTGCCGCCGGTGCCAGGCCCAACGCAACCGGTTGCGCGTGTCGGGCCGGAGTTTGAAATGTTCGCCGATCCGCAATCCC
>JBDHQG010000225.1:0-6858 GCA_039806925.1 Limisphaerales bacterium | reverse complement strand
AGCACTTCGCCGACGGTTCCCGCCGGCACCGGCTCGTCGCGCTCGTTGGCGATGATCATGTCGAAGGTGTCGGTGTTGGGCTTGCCGCAACTGAGCAACTTGCGTGGGGCGTCCCACGGCGTGGCGGTGACGATGCCTGTTTCCGTCGCGCCGTAGACCTCGATGATGCGGCAGTTGAAGCGTGCCTCGAAGGCCTCGCTCGCCTGCGCGAAGTAGAACTTGCGCGCGGGCTGATCGGCATCGTCCGGGCGCTCCGGCTGCTTCAGCAGGATCGGGACCATGGAGAAGATGCCGTGCGCGAGATCGGCCTTGGCGCGCCGCACTTCGTCCCAGTAGGTCGCGGGGGAGAAGCGCGGGCCGAAGGCGATGCGGCCGCCATTGATCAGCGCGGGCACCACGCCGAGCCAGGCGGCGACAGCGTGAAACAGCGGCAGGCAGGAATAGATGGCTTCGCCGGCCTTGAACTCTTTCAGCGCCAGCTTCTGAAATGCTTCGATGGCATTCTGCGTCTCGGCGGCCTGCCGGGATTGCGCGCCGGCGAGGTAGGCGGCTTCGAGTCCGCGCGTGTCATATTTGTTCTCGGCCTTGCTCTGCGGGTCGGTGGCCTCGGCGTGCGCGGCGCGGGCGGCGCGGGAATACGACTCCAGCTCGGCTTCAAGCTGGGAGAGAATCTTCTTGAGCAGGGCGCGCTTGTTCACGGCAGGGGCGGGGCGGGTGGCTGGACTGTGAGCGGACGGATTATTTCATCGCCGCGTAAACGCGATGAACGTCGTCGTGGTCATCGAGTGCGGTGAGAAAGTCCGAAACCTCCTTGCGCGCGGCCTCGGGGACCTCGGTGAAGTTCTTGGCGACGTAACGAATCTCGGAGGCGATGACGTTCCAGCCGGCCTTCTTGAGATGTTTGGAAACGGCGTCGAGATCTTTGATCTCCGTAAGGAACCGCGCGCCCTTCGTGCCCTCGGGCGTTTCGTCCGCCTCGAGCGCCTCGACCTCCTGCGCGCCGGCCTCGATGGCGTCGCCCTCGGCGTCGCGGGCCTGATCCGTGTGCGTGGCCTCGACCACGCCAAGGTGGTTGAAGAAAAATCCGACGCTGCCCGGCTGTCCCAGCGAACCGGCCTTGAACAGATTGCGAATGTCCGGCGCGGTGCGGTTGCGGTTGTCCGTCAGGCACTCGACGATCACAGGCACCTTGTGCGGCGCGAAGCCTTCATAGACGACCGTCTCATAGTTGACGACCTCGTCAGTGAGGCCCGCTCCCTTCTTGATGGCGCGCTCGATGGTGTCGCGATAGACGGACGCCTTCTTCGCCTTCTCGACGGCGGCGGCGAGACGGGCGTTTAGCTCCGGGTCCGCCCCG
The DNA here is from genome assembly GCA_039806925.1 of Limisphaerales bacterium. Taxonomy (GTDB): domain Bacteria; phylum Verrucomicrobiota; class Verrucomicrobiia; order Limisphaerales; family JADJPG01; genus JADJPG01. The sequence goes on along the minus strand of JBDHQG010000225.1, from coordinate 5,501 downwards.
CCCAGCTTGGCCGCGACGGTGATTTCGCGGACCAGCTTCACGACCATCTGACCTTTTTTCTGCGCGTTGGCTTCGCGCCCGGCTTGTTTCCATTGTGCGCCCATGAGTGGGGAGGTTGTAGCGGGAACCCCCGCCGGGAACAAGCCTTTAGCCGGAACGATGCGCTTGATTGTCAATCCGGTGACGGAACGGCCAGATAAGACCTGCTTCCAGCCCGTCCCGCAGACCGACGGCGCGGGGAGTTGTCCGAGAAAACGGCGTGGCTGCCGGACCTCACCAGACAGTGCGCTGCTTGCGGAAGCATCGAGACAGGTTGGAAGCCGATCCTACCGGGCGCGGCAAGCCTCAGTTCGCGATGTTCGACGGCATCGTTCGAGTTTGATCGCGCGCGGGGAAGGGAGGTGTCGTTCCTGTCCGCCGATGCCGGTGGGGAATTACGCCTGGGCGTAGCGGTCGATATTCTCCACGTCGCCGGCTTCGCGGCCGCGCGCTTCGATGAGCGGTTCCTGTGGGTTGCGGAAATCGACGCCGGCCAGGTCCATGTAATGACCGAAGATGTCGGTGTTCTGGATGAAGCCTCCGAAGCGTTCGGCACCGGGGCCGATGGCGATCACTTGAACATGATCGCCCGTGTGCGCCGTGCTGGTGAAACCGACCGCGAGATGGTTGGCCATCACGTCGCCGAGCGCGGCGGTGTCCGATTTGCGGGCGTCGTAGATGGATTCGCCCGCGTTCATCAGGCATTGGCGGAACAGTTCCGCCTTGCGGTAGGGCATCTTGTAGCCGGTGCCGGCCTCGACGATCTGAATGATCTCCGTGGGCGTGGCGACGTTCTCCTCCTTGATCTTTTTCTCGATCTTTTCGCGTTCCTTCTGAGCGGCGGACTTCGCGTCCTCCTTCTTCTTTTCCGCGGCCTCGTCCTTTTCAAACTCCGGCTCGTCCACGGCGGGCTGGCGCTTGAGCGGCTTGAGCATGACGGGGAAGGACTGTTTCACGTCGCGCAGGTTGCGGAACTGCCAGGTGCTTTGCCCGTAGGCATCCCCGCTGCCGTTGAGCGCGAGGCCGCCGGTGCAGTGGTCGGTGGTGATGACGATGAGCGTCTCGGGGTCGCGTTTCTGGAATTCGAGGCAGACATCGATGGCTTCATCGAACGCGATCTGGTCAAAGAGCGCGGCGGCGGCGTCGTTGTTGTGCGCGCCGTGATCGACCCGCGCGCCTTCCACCTGCAGGATGAACCGCGATTCGCCCTCCATCCGGCGGAGCGCGGCGGCAGTCATGGTGGCGAGCGTCGGGACGTTGGAGAGCAGCTTGGGATCGCGGACATGGTCCACGGTGAAGGGCAGGTGGCTGCGTGAGAACAGGCCGAGCCAGCGCTTGTTCGTCGGGGCGACGGCGAGTTCGGACGGTTTGTCCATCACGGCGTAACCGGCGTCACGGAATTCCTGGAGCAGGTCGCGTTTGTCGAGGCGATACGCCTTGTCGAAATATTTCGCGCCGCCGCCGAGCAGGAGGTCGACCTTGCCCTTGAGATACTGTTTGGCGATCTCGGTGGCCTTGTCCCGGCTGGAGACGCTGGAGGCAAAGCCCGCGGGCGTGGCGTGGGTGATCTCGGCCGTGGTCACCAGGCCGCGATGCCAGCGCGCGTCGCCGAGGATTTCATAGATGTGCTTGAGCGGGGTGCCGTCGCCGGCCTGGTTCACCACGCCATTGATGATGCGGACGCCGCTGCCCCAGGTCGAGGAGGCGGCGGAGGAATCGGTGACGAGGGAGTTGAGCGAGCGCGTGCTCATCAGGCCGAAACGCGCCGCCGGGTTGTTGTAGAGCTTGATCCAACTGGTGCCGCGACCGCGAACGATCTGGGAAAGGTGATCCGCGCAGGTCAAGGTGCCGGCGCTCATGCCGTCGCTGACCATGTGGATGATGCGGCGCGGTTTCTGGCCGGGCTTTCCGGAAACGGTTTTGTCCGCGGCTCGGCTGATGCGGGGGAAGGCGATGGCGCTGGCGGCGGCGATGGTGGAGGTGCCGCGGAGGAATCCTCGACGATTGATCATAAGTCTACAACGGCATGGACGATGAACGGCCCGGCTTGTGCGGGGCCCGCTTTGTGGAGCGTTTCATCGTGGCGAACATGTCTATTTGCTTGGTTCATGCCGACGGTGGAGCGGTGAAAACTCCGGTGAACTGGACGGCCGTCAGGCGTTTGATTGCAGCAATGGACGCAGGCCGGCACGGGCGGGTTCAAATTTTTTTGATGCAAATCTTGTCCGCGTGGTGTCTATCCATGCGCATGAAGATCGCCGTCACCCTGCTCGCCGTCGCGACGCTGCTCGCGGCCTGCGCCACCTCCATGAATTCCAAGTCGTCCGCCAAACTTACTTATCCCGTCACCAAGAAAGGTGACCTTGTCGAAACGCTGCACGGCACGCCGGTGCCTGACCCGTATCGATGGCTGGAGGATGACCACGCCGCCGACACGGTGGCCTGGGTGGAGGCGCAGAACAAAGTGACGTTCGGCTATCTCGAGCAGATTCCCGCGCGCGCCAAAATCAAGGAACGCCTCACCAAGCTCTGGAACTACGAGCGCTACGGCACGCCGTCGAAGGAAGGCGGGCGCTACATTTTCAGCAAGAACGACGGCCTGCAAAACCAGAGCGTGCTCTACACGATGCGCTCGCTCGACGAGACGCCGAAGGTCTTGCTCGATCCGAACAAGCTCTCAACGGATGGCACCATCGCGCTCGCGTCGTTGTCGCTCTCGGAAGACGGCAGCCTGATGGCTTACGGCATCTCGGTGGCCGGCTCGGACTGGAACGAGATCAAGGTGCGCGAAGTCGATTCCGGCAGGGAACTCACCGACCACATCAAGTGGGTGAAGTCGAGCGGCGCATCCTGGACGAAGGACGGCAAGGGCTTCTTCTACTCGCGCTACGACGAGCCGAAGTCCGCCGACCAGCTCAAGGGCGTGAACTATTTTCACAAGCTTTACTTCCACAAGATCGGCACGGCGCAGAGCGAGGACGCGCTCATCTACGAGCGGCCCGACCAGAAGGAATGGGGCTTCGGCGGGGGCGTGACCGACGATGGTCGTTATCTGACGATCTCGGTGTGGCAGGGGACGGACACGAGGAACCGCTTTTACTACAAAGACCTGTCGCAGCCGGATTCCAAGGTCGTCGAGCTGCTCAACGACTTCGATGCGGACTACTCGTTCATCGACAACGTCGGCACCACGTTCTATTTCCGCACCGATCTGAACGCGCCGCGCGGGCGCGTCATCGCCATCGACCTCGCCCGGCCCGCGCGGGCCGAGTGGAAGGAAGTGATCCCGCAGACGGCGGAGCGGTTGCAGGGCGTGGGGCTGATCAACGATCAGTTCGTGACGTTCTACCTCAAGGACGCGCGCACGCAGGTGAAGATCCACGACCTGCACGGCAAGTTCGTGCGCGAGGTGGAACTGCCGGGCATCGGCTCGGCGGGCGGCTTCGGCGGCAAGCGGACGGAGTCGGAAACCTTCTACTCCTTCACCGGCTTCACCGCGCCGAGCACGATCTACCGCTACGACATGAAGACCGGCGCGAGCACGGTGTTCCGCGCGCCGAAGGTCGATTTCGATCCGGCGAAGTTCGAGACGAAGCAAATCTTCTACACGAGCAAGGACGGCACGCGCGTGCCGATGTTCATCACGCACAAGAAGGGGCTGAAGCTCGACGGCAAGAACCCGACGCTGCTCTACGGCTACGGCGGATTCGACATCAGCCTCACGCCGAGCTTCTCCGTGAGCACGGTGGTGTGGATGGAGATGGGCGGCGTCTATGCCGTGCCGAACCTGCGCGGCGGCGGCGAATACGGCAAGGCCTGGCACGAGGCGGGCACGAAATTGAAAAAACAAAACGTGTTCGACGACTTCATCGCGGCGGCGGAATGGCTCATCGCGAACAAATACACGTCGAGCCAGAAGCTCGCCATCAGCGGCGGCAGCAATGGCGGGTTGCTCGTCGGCGCGTGCATGACGCAGCGGTCGGAACTGTTCCGCGCCGCGCTGCCGGCGGTCGGCGTGATGGACATGCTGCGCTTCCACAAGTTCACGCGTGGCTGGGCGTGGACGAGCGACTACGGTTCGCCCGATGATCCGACGGAGTTCAAGGCGCTGCTGGCCTACTCGCCCTATCACAATCTCAAGCCCGGCGTGAGCTATCCGGCCACGCTGGTGACGACGGCGGATCACGATGATCGCGTGGTGCCCGCGCACAGCTTCAAGTTCGCCGCGCGTTTGCAGGAAGCCCATCGCGGCGCGAACCCGGTGCTCATCCGCATCGAGACCAAGGCCGGCCACGGCGCGGGCAAGCCGACGAGCAAACTCATCGAGGAAGCGGCGGATCGATACGGCTTCTTGGTGAAGGAACTCGGGATGACTGTTCCGGCTTGGTGAAGGCATTGGGCGTTGGCTTCAAGTGGAAGGCGTCCGTGATCGCGGCGGCGGTTTGCAGCACGGCCATGACGCAGGCGGTTGAGCTTCACCTCGAATCAAGCGGCGTCCGCGCTGCCTTCAGCAATCCGTTCGACCACGCCCGGTTTTATCACACGGAAGCCTTCATCAACTGGGACACTCCGTGGCATTGGGAGCTGGGAAAGGACTGGCACCTGCAAACGCGTCTCGAACTCACGGGCGGCTGGCTGAACGGCCGGGGCGAGGATGCCGCGTTTGGAACTGTTGGGCCTGGATTCGTGGCGAGCTGGCGGGATTTTCCGCTCGTGCTGGAGGCCGGAGCCAGTCCCACCGTGCTGGGGCGCGAGCAGTTTGGGAACACGGATTTTGGGACGGTCTTTCAATTCACCACGCACGGCGGACTGACGTGGAATGTCACGCGGAGGCTGGGCGTCGGGTTCCGCTTTCTCCACGTCTCCAACGCCAACATCGGCCCGTCGAATCCCGGTGTGAATTTTTACTCGTTCGGAGCGGGTTGGAGATTTTGAGGCAGCTCAGCTGCGCGGCAGCACGAGGCAATCCTGCGGGCGCACATGGACGGTGAGAGCGGAGCCGACGCGGCGAATCTCCGCGGGGTTTTGCTCGAACGCCTTGATGGTTTTTCCCGGTTGATACTCCAGACCATACTGCTCGACTTCGCCAAGGTAGCTGACGTGCGCGATGGTCGTGGCGAAGGAGTTGGTGCTGCCCGCGCTGATTTGAACCGCCTCTGGCCGGAAGCCGAGCCAGACTTTGTCGCCGGCTTTCGCAGGAGAATCCGTTGCAGCCAGGATGTTCCCCAAGTCGGTTCGCAGCGTGAGGCCGTCGGCGTCGGTCGATTGAACTTCAGCGTCCATCCAGTTCGATTCACCGATGAAGTCCGCGACGAAGCGGCTGGCCGGCGACCGATAGACCGTGCGCGGGTCGCCGATTTGCTCGATGACGCCATCGCGCAACACCGCCATGCGTGTCGCCAGCGAAAGAGCCTCCTTCTGATCGTGGGTGACGTAGATGGTGGTGATTTTCGTTTGCGCAT
>JBDHQG010000224.1:0-6870 GCA_039806925.1 Limisphaerales bacterium | reverse complement strand
GGCGCTCTGAAGACTGAGCTACACTCCGTGAACCGAAACTCCTGTTGAGCCGAAAGAACCAAAAAATGGCGAAAGAGGATGAGGTCGCGCTTGAATCCCGGCCTTGTGGTTCGCGAGGCGGACGAGAGTATCTTACTTTCGGCATCTTTCGTTCTTTTCGGCCTGAAGTCGCCGGTTTGGCTGAAAATGGTCAGCGCGGCAGGAGTTGCACCTGCGGTCGCTCCGTCCCGAACGGAGCATGTTGCTGCTACACCACGCGCTGTTTGCCCCGGCGTGATTCGGAAGGACGCCGGGGACTTGTTTTTCGTTGGAAGCGAATCGCTCCGTCCCTGGACGGCGACTCGCGGTGAGATTCGTTCAAACTCGGAACGGGGAACGCGAAGCGCGGAACGAGCGCAACATCGTGCTGGGGTGCTGCCACGCTGTTCCGCGTTCCGAATTCCGGGTTCCGAGTTCCGCCTTCAAATAAAACTGGCACGCCGCCTTGGTGCTGCCCCAAGCGGGCTGAGTTTTGGAGACTCGGCTGCGCGAGCTGGCGCGCGGCGTGTCGGGATTGGTTGAGAGTTGAGAGAGGTTTTGAGTTTGGGAGCGGAGACAAGCTCGACGCTCAACACTCAACTCCAGGTTTCCTCAACTTCGGAAATAAAATGGCCGGGAGTCGCGCCGGCTGATCGCCGCTCGCAGGAACCTCACGGCCCATGCCATTTCAAAAAAGAACAAACACCTCTTGGTGGTCCTTTGACCCCAACCCGCGGTTTCACGGCGGCTGTTTCGGTGTTTTGAGGCACACCTCCTCCGAAGCCCTTAAACTGTAAAGTTTGGGAAAATCCGGCCGGCGCATTCGCCCGCCACGCCCGGCCTGTCTCAGGCCCGGCTCTGTGATTTCCATCATCAACTGTCTGTCGTCTTGCCTTTCGTTGGCTGTTTTCCGGGAAACAAAAAACCCTGCTTACTTCGCGGTAAGCAGGGTTTGGAGAAACTCAAAATCTGGTTCTTCTAAAACCTGCTCACCTCCGGCTTGCGCGCATTGGTCATGGGTTCAATCCCACAGGAACCAAATAGCGATCCGCCCTGGTAGGCGACGCCGACACTCAGCCAGTCATGACGTGTCGCCCTCGCGACCGTTGCCGGCCTTTGTATCGTTATGTGTTTGCAGGTTTTCATTTACTTCGCGCAAAGAGATACACGGAGCGCATTACGAATGCAACTGATACTTTTGAGAGACGCTAATCTTGAATCGTGATATGCGGATGCGTGAATGATTTGTGTTTTGTTGGAGCCGGGGTGATGAGACTCAAATAATCCGGGGCGAAAGTCGAAGCGGAGATCAGAGCCTCCTCACGCCGGCTCCTGCAATCATCAAACGGCCTGCTCATTTCCGCCGGACCAGTTTCAACGACGCGGCATCGAACCACACTTCGCCTTCGCGCGCGCGCAACTCGCACACGAGTTCCTTTTCTTCGCCGCCGGCTTCGACTTCAAATTCGTACTCCAGCGGCATCCAGTCGGAACTGCCCAGCAGCTGTTGCGTTCGCTTTCCGCCGGACACGCGAAGCCCGGCGCCGTTCGCGAGCTTCACGTCATTCGTTAACGCCGTCACGCCGGCGACGCGCGCCAGGGCTTGCAGTCGGTAGCTGCCTTCCTCCAGCAGCACGCTGGTGCGCCAGGAGGCGATGGCGTCGCCCTTCACCGCGCGGATGTGAAACGTCGAGCGCCCCTCAAGCTTCACGGCATCCTGCGTCCAGCGATCACTCGATTCCTTCAGCTTCCAGCCGGAGAGCAGCGCCATGCCGTTTGCGTCAAGCGCGAGCGGCTTCGGCTCCGGCTTCGCGAGTTGCTCGGCAATGTTGCGATGACGCGTCACGATGCGGTTGCGCATTTCGTTCCCGTAGTTTTCAAACTCGCGCGCCTCGTTCTCGTTGCGGGCGGCGCGCTTCAGATTCGCGACCGCCAGGCTCACGCGGTTGGTCATCACATCCACGCGAAAGACATTCGTATAGAGCTCCCGTAAACGTTCGCGATAGAGCTGGCGGCCTTGTGGCGTTTGAATCACCGCTTTCGTGATGATGCTGCTGCGCGGCGGATCAATCGACACACCTGTGTCCGCGTAAGCCCAGTCGAGTCCGTGGACGAGAAAGTTGAACCTGCCCGTCGAAGGATCGTGATACAGCCGGTAGTTGTTCCGGTTCCGCGCATAGCCGTCGGTGTGCGACGCGAACAGCTCCAGCACGAGGTGCGAAACGTATTTGTCGACTTCGAGCACGCGTTCCAACGCATTCCAGCGTTCCAATGGCTTTTTGATCGTCGCGATGGCAACGAGGTTGGTGAGATCCGCTTGCGTCGCGTCCGTCCCACCATCCTGATCGAGACGCTGGTCGATGTCCTGCAAGTAAGCCTCGTACAAATTTCCCTGTGTGTTGCGGAAGTATTGCTTCAGGAAATCTTTGTTCATCGCCTCGATGGCGACATAGAGCCCGAGCGGCCGTCCGTTCACCTCCACAAACGCGTGCGCAACACGGGCCGCCGGCAGCCCGGCATCGCGGAACATCTGCGTGGCCATCATCTCGGCGAGATACGTTCCGTCCTGGCTGGAGTTGTTGAGCATGAGCTTGCTCAGCCCGTGGAACTCCTGTTTCTCGACATACTTGTCGAACTTCACCGCGATGCTCGGCTTCTCGTTGAATGGACGGAAGCTCCCCATGCCTTTGAGGTGAATGCCCACGTCCTTGTAGATGTTCGTGCCCTCCGTGACCGTGGCCTTCACGTAGCTGCGGTCGTTTTTTTCCAGCACCGCGAGCCCCGGTTGCTCGAGGGTGATCCTGAAGGTTCGAATCCGGCCATCCGTGAAGAACTCGTGCGCCGGCGGCGGCTTCGGCGCGGCGAGGATGCCGGCCACGCCCGCCATCCAGAACAGCACTGCCAGCCGGATCTTCATCGCATCAAGATTCCTTCACCGCCTCGACAATCGATTCCGAACCGCTGCTGCCGATCACGCGCACGCGCGTTCCCCTCGGCAGCATTTCGCCCTGCGAGATCACGTCGATAATCTCCTCGCCGAACTGCGCCTTGCCGCCGGGACGCAACGCGGAAATCGTCACCCCGATCTGCCCCTTGCGCGACGTTTGCTGCGCTTCGAGCGATGCCTCGGTCTGCATGCCGCTGGCGGATTGCGACACCATCGCGCGATACATGGGCGTCTTCGGAAGTATCAGGCTGGCGATCCAGATCGCCAGTCCACCGCCCAGCGTCGCGATGCCAAGGTTCTGCAGCGGCAGCTCGAACTTGTCGAAGTTCGGCATTGCCGGGAGAATTCCCGGTGTCGTCGAGGGATACAAATCCACCATCGCCATGATCAACGCGGCCAGCATCAGCGTGGCGCCGAGCATCCCGATGATGATCGTGCCGGGATAGACAAACATCTCCACCACGATCAGCGCGAGGCCGAGGATGAAGACCACCACCCACTCCGCGCCGGACAAACCCGCGACGTAGCCGCCCAGAAAATAGAGCGCAAACGTCGTGATGCCGATGATGCCCGGCAGGCCGAAGCCCGGCGTCTTGAACTCGATGTAGATTCCCGCGACGCCGATGATGAGCAGCAGCGGGCTGATCATGTTCAGCCACGAGCCAATCTTCTCCATGCCGGTCGGCTCGACCCGGTGCGTCACCGCGCCGGCGCCGCCCAGCTGCGCGAGCAACGCATCCAGATCCTTCACCGTGCCCGACGAGAGCAAGCGTCTCGGCGGATCGCCATACTCCTTCTCCGCTTCGGTGTTGGTCAGCGTGAGGATCTCGCCCTCCTTCGCGATGACCACCGCGTTTGTCACCTCCGCCGTGATGTTGGTGAGAATCAAGCCGCGCGTCTTGTCGATCATCGCCTCGACGACGGCGATGTTGTAACCGTTCTTTTCCGCCGTGGTGCGCACCATCGCCCTCACTGCGGAAGTCATTTTCTTCTCGTAGGTGTCCGGCATCTTCTCCACCCCATCACCGCCGGGCGACATGATGATCGGCGCCGCCGCCCCGATGACACTCTCGGGTGCCATGAAAATTTTCTTCGTCGCCACCGCGATGAACGCGCCCGCCGAAAACGCGTCCTTGTTCACGTAGGTCGCCGTCTCGCCCTTGAACTCGTTCAGGATGCTGATGATTTCGCGCGTGGTGTCCACGCGACCGCCGTTCGTCTCCATGTCCAGCACGAGCAAATCCGCCTTCGCCTCCATCGCCTCCTTCACCCCGCGGCGCACGAGGTAAACCAGCGGCGGCATGATGTCGTCGCGGATCGGCAGGATGTAAACCTTCTTCGCGACGTTGGTGGACACATCCGCAGCGACCGCCGCCGGAGGAATCAGCGCGGGAATCAGGACGGCCAGCAACGCCAGCAATGCTCTCATGCGCGCAGGTTATCGCACGGACATGGATGTCGCAAGGCGCCGATTCAACAGGCATTCGCGAAGCGCAAACCGGCGGCAGGCTGAATCTCGGGCCTGCAATCCGCGGCGATTCGTTCGTTGGCGCAGGCAGGTTCCCTTGCTCCGCCGGGTGACATCGGAGACGCATTCGATGGACAACCCGCGCTCCGAATCACCGCCCGGCTTGCCCCACGAGCGCCGTCATCATCAAGTCCGCGCCGACCTTGCGCCACTCGACCTCACGCAGGTTGAGAATCTCGTTCAAGCTCCGCGCGCCTTCGCCCGCCACCGCCTTGCGCGAATCGCGCCCGCCCAAAATCTTCGGCGCATAGAAGAACGCCACACGCTGCGCATGGCCGCCCATCAAAAACGACGCGTTCACCTCCCCACCGCCTTCCACGAGCAGGCTCGTCACATTCTCGCCACCAAGCTTCTTCAACACCCACCGCAGATCGATCCGCCCGCCGCGCAGGGGCGCCGTCCAAACCCGGACCCGTTTCGCCAACGCCGCCACGCGCTTCGCCGGTGCTCCCTTGCCGACCACGATGGTCGTCAGCGACGCAAACTCATCACTCACCACCTTCGACTTCAACGGCGTGCGCGCCTGCGAATCGAGAATGATGCGTCGCAACCTCGGACATTGGGCATTGGGCATTGGACATTGCCTGCAAGTAAGGCTCGGGTCATCCGCCAGCACGGTGTTCACGCCCACGAGAATCGCATCGGCGCCCGCGCGCAATCGCATCCCCTCCGCCCGCGCCGCCTCGCCCGTGATCCACTTCGATTCACCCGAGGCTGTCGCGATCTTTCCGTCCAACGTCATCGCCGCCTTCACGGTGACGAACGGCGTGCGCTGAACAATCCAATGATTGAACGCCTCGTTGAGTCTCGTCGCTTCGTCCGCCAGCTCACGGTAGGGCGCGTCGCTCCGCGCGCGCCGATTGGACGTTGCCACAGACGAAGCGGCGCGCGCAGAGCGACGTACCCTACCAGCAAACGAAAAGACCTCGCTGCCCGCCTTCGTGAGAATGGTGAGTCCCTTGCCCGCGTGTTTCGGATTCGGGTCCGTCGCCGCGATCACCACGCGCTTAATGCCCGCGGCCTTGATGGCGTTCGTGCAAGGCGGCGTTCGCCCGTGCGTGCAGCACGGCTCCAGCGTCACGTAAAGCGTCGCGTCCTTCGGTGAATTCTTCCTCCGTTCCGCATCGCGCAACGCCTCAATCTCTGCGTGCGGTTCACCCGCGCGCCGATGCCAGCCTTGCCCGATAATCTTCCCGCCTTTCACCAATACTGCACCCACCATCGGGTTCGGCGACGTTGCGCCGTAACCGCGCCTCGCCAGCGCCAGCGCGCGGCGCATGAACGACTCGTCGTTGCCAGTCGCTCGCTTCATGCTTGGCTCAGCCCTTGTCCGAAAACAACGCCTCCGCAAATTGCTTCGGGTCGAACGCCTGAAGGTCATCCGCCTTTTCGCCGAGGCCGATGAACTTGATCGGCAGTCCCAGCTCGCGCTGGATCGCGACGACCATGCCGCCCTTGCTCGTGCCATCGAGCTTGGTGATGACCAGGCCAGTCAGCTTCACCGCCTTGTGGAACTCGCGCGCCTGATTGAGCGCGTTCATGCCGGTCGTCGCGTCGAGCACCAGCAGCGTCTCGTGCGGCGCGCCCGCGAGCTTCTTGTCCATCACGCGATGCACCTTCTGCAACTCGGCCATGAGGTTCTGCTTCGTGTGCAGACGGCCCGCCGTATCGACGAGCAAGTAATCCGCGTTCCGCGATTGCGCGGCGGCAACTGCGTCGTGCGCGACGGCCGCCGGGTCCGCGTTGTAAGCGCCGGCCACGACCTGCACGTTGAGCTTCGTGCCCCAGAGCTTGAGTTGCTCGATGGCCGCGGCGCGGAACGTGTCGCACGCGGCGAGCACGACGGATTGCCCGCGCGTCTGGATGAGGTTCGCGAGCTTTGCGGAAGTCGTGGTCTTGCCCGTGCCGTTCACGCCGACGATGGACACCACCGTGACGCCGCCCGGTTGCTTGCGCAGTTCGCTGTTCGTCGAGGAAAGGCTCTTCTCCACTTCGCGCTGGGCGATCTCGAAGATGGCGAGGCCGGAGCGGCCCTGCGTTTCGTAGGCCTTCTTCACCTCGGCGAGAATCTGCTGCGTCATCGAGGTGCCGAGGTCCGCGCCGAGCAACGCCGCCTCCAGCTCCTCAATCGACGAGCCCGTCAGCTTCGGCGAAAGCGTGACGATGCGTTTGATTTCGTGAACGAGCTTCGCCTGCGTCTTCTGCAAGCCCTCCTTGAACTTTTGGAACAAACCCATCGCGGGAATTTATGATTTACGATTGAGGATTCAGGATTGAGCAGACGGCGCTGCGCCATCCGCGAGCAGCACACCGCGCTCGGTCGCGCGCTGCATCACACGTTCACGCAGACGTTCCACGCAACTGTAAGGCACCTTGA
>JBDHQG010000223.1:0-6870 GCA_039806925.1 Limisphaerales bacterium | reverse complement strand
ATGCTGTGCGACCTCCCCAAGGCGCGCAACGTCGAGATTCTGCTCGGCTCCGGCAGCCTCGTGAACGACGCCATCTGCGCGCAGCTCTCGTTGATCAAACAGCCCGGCCTCATCCTCAGCAACGGCGAGTTCGGCGACCGCCTGCTCGACCACGCCACGCGTCAGGGACTCGACTTCGAGGTGTACCAAATCGGCTGGGGCGACCCGCTCGACTACGCCGAGATCCGCCGCCGCCTCGATGCGAACCCGAAGCTCCGCTGGGTCTGGACGCCCCACTGCGAAACCTCCACCGGCATCCTCAACGACCTCGCCACGCTGAAGAACCTCTGCGTCGAACGCGGCGTGAAGCTCTGCCTCGACTGCATCAGCTCCATCGGCACCGTGCCTGTTGATCTTACGGACGTTTACCTCGCCTCCTGCGTCAGCGGCAAGGCGCTCGCCTCCTTCCCCGGCCTCTCAATGGTCTTCTACAACCACGACCTTGCGCCCGCGCCCAAGGCCCTGCCGCGCTACCTCGACCTCGGCTACTACGCCGCGCAGAGCGGCATGCCCTTCACCCAATCCTCGAACCTCGTCTATGCGCTCCAGACCGCCCTCACGCGCATCGACTGGACGGAAAAATTCGCCGAGATCGCCGAAGTCGGCGCGTGGCTGCGCGCCCGCCTGCGCGAAGTGGGCCTGCAAGTCCTCGCGCCCGAAGGCCACGCCGCGCCCGCCGTCGTCACCATCGCGCTGCCGCCCGAGATTTCCTCCAAGACCATCGGCGGACTGCTCAAGAAAGGCGGCACGCTCCTCAGCTACAACAGCGGGTATCTGCTCCAGCGGAACTGGATTCAGATCTGCCTCATGGGCGAATGGCCGCGCGAACACCTGGAGACGTTGCCCGACCTGATCGCCGACCTAGTCGCCCGCCGCCGCGCCCGCAAGGACGAGAAGGCGGAGCTGGCGGGGAGGTGAGCAGCGGAACGCCGAACTCCGGTTCGGTGCCTGAGAGGAAGGGCGCGTCGCTCCGCGCGCGCCGTGGGCCGGATCGGAAACAGGTTCACGCCATCACCGATGCGCACCGCGGCAAAGCAGAGCCGTATCTTCCGCCCGGGGCTGGCCGGCCTGTGAGGATGCTGTCGTTGCGCCCCCCGGCTTGCGGCGCGCGCGGAGCGCCGCGCCCCACCACCGTCGGCGGTTGCAGAACGCCGTGTTTTCGGACGCGGGAGGGCTCATAGACTCAGGAATACGGTGTTCTGGAGTACAGAAGATCGATCCGCTCTTCATTATCACGGGGCTGACAGCCGGGCAGGTGTACCAGGTGTACGTGAGCGCGGCGAACGACGGCGCGGAAAGCCAGCTCAGCGAGCCGGTGAACGCCACGCCAGTGCTGGCGATCGCAGCGTAAGTCACGGGTTAAAATAACAAACCCGCGCATCGTTGAACGGTGCGCGGGTGTTTTGTTTCTGCGCGGTGTCGGGCGCATCCGGGCGGGCGGCCTCAAGGACAACCGTCCAGTGCGTGGTGCGAAAAGACCCCGACTCTGTATGAGACGACGGCATGCAAGAACTCAGTTGAGTCGCAAACGGATAACCGACCATCGCAACAAAAACAAGCGTCCCAAGTGAATGGCAGTGCCTGCATCGGCACAGCTTGCTGCGGGAGAATCGTTTGCAGGCGCGGCAGAAACGGCGTTTTTGCGCCCCGCGCCACGCAGGATGATCACGACGAGCCCGTCGCGCCCAACTGGCTGGCTAAAGTTCCTTCGCCGGATCGGCCGGACCAGGTACACCTTCGAGGGACGTTATCCAAGCACGCAAATCTCGACCGACCCTCGGTCGCAGCGAGTAAGGCGCACCAACATCATGGAGGTTTGCTGGCATCGCCGTCCAGACGGCCCGCAGTCCGGCAACTGAGTCGGAACAAGGCGACTGAACAGGCTGGAAGCCTGTCCTGCTCGAGAACGAGTGTTTCGCGTCAGACTTCAGTGCGAACGCGCAGTCCGAAAATCAAACACGGCGCGGATTGCTCCGCGCCGTGTTGAACCCGAGGGCCGCCTTGATGCCAGGCAAAGGGCGACCCTGAATATCTTCCGCCCGCCGCCCTCCGCGACGGGCAGAGGAATCATTGCAGAGGCGGCGCTTCCACGCTCACGCGGAAGAAGAACGTGTCCGGCAGATCGTTCCGGTCGAACTCGATCGCGTTCATCGGTGGCGTGGCTTTGATGCCTTCCTTCAGCAGGCCGAAATCGCTCAGGCGCTTGGCGCCTTCGATGGCATAGACACGTTCCTCGGCGCTCGGCCATTCGATGACCACGCGGCCGCGGCCTTCGGTGATCCGCAGGCGCAACAGCGAGTTTTCATCGGTCGGGTCGGTGCCCGCGGCTTGTTCGCCCGCGTTGTTCACGCCGTCACCATCCGTGTCGTCGGAGTAGAAGACGCCGAGGGTGCCGCCGAAGAACTTGTCCTCCCAGCGGTCGCTCAGGCCGTCAAGATCCTCGTCGGCAGGATTCGGTTTCACGGACAGGATGCGCACACCATCGGGAATCACTTCGAGCGTCTGCGCGTCGGTGTTCACGAAGTTCGCGAAGTGTCCGCCGTGGCCAAGGTTCATGTCGAACGTCGGCGTGTTCGGATTGCTCCGGGCGAACCGCGCGCTGCCGAGCAGCACGCGGTTGCCGGTGACGCCCGAGCGCGGATTGCGGCCATCCATGTGCGCGCCGGCGAACAGGATTTCGCCCGGTTGCGAAGCGTTGGGTTCCGCGTAGGGCACCGTGGCGGAGCCGTTGTGCAGATACCAGACGTCGAGGTTGTGGCTGGCGTTGAGGAGCTGCAGGTCAGCCGGATTGTAGAACAGCTTGAAGGTGTGGCTGACGATCGCGGTGTCCGCGATGTCGGCGTAGACCTTCACGCTGATCTCCGGTCCGGTCGAGCTGGCCTCGCCGTAGACCCGCACGGCGGCTTGCGCGCGCGTAACCAGCAGCACCGCCGCCAGCAGCAGGAGTTGGAGTTTGGTTTTCATGGAATGTTCTCCGGTTTCGTGGTTGCGATGGGAGTTTCCGATTACAGCGACGGGGCGGTGACGCAGTTCGTGCGGCCAAACTGCGTGCTGAAGATGGCGAGGTCCGCGCCGTCCACATCGCCGTCGCCGTCGAGGTCCGCGACGCATCCGGCCGCGCCCGCGCCGCCGACGTTCAACGAGTAATGATCGCTGAAGGACTGGTAGTAGAGGTGGCCGAAGCCATCCGTGGTGCGCGCCCAGGCAGTGAGGCGGAACTGATACGCGCAGCTGGTCCACGGATTCAACGTGCCGGCCGCGTGTGCGGGCGCGGTGTTGAAGATGGTGCTGTTCACGCCGAACCAGTAGGGCGGGGTGGCGTCATGCACGCCGACATACTGGTCGCGCTGGATCACGCCGGCGTATTGGTTGCGGCCGAAGAGGGCGTCGAGCTGATAGTTGAGCAGGAAGCCGTTCGTGTGCAGCGCGGTGATGTCGAACTGGAGGTTCTGCGTGTTCGAGGCGAGCGGGATGTAGCCGCACTCGGGAATCTCCACGCCGTTCTGGTCGAGCACGCGGTTGATGGCCACGGTGACCTGCTGGTTGTTCACGGTGACGGTGATGCGGCTGAGATCATTCGGCGTGAGCGAGGCTTCAATGGGGAACGTGCTGCCGAAGAGGCTGAAGTACCAGTAGCCCTTGCCCATGATGTCGTAGCGGCCGTCGGGCAGCGCGCGGGTGTTCCAGATGGCGAGCAGGTCGCGATGCGCCCAGTAGCCTTCCTCGGTGCGGCGATAGAGGCCGTCGGCGTTCGGCCCGATGTTTTCCAACGTCGCGCTCACGCTGCCGCCGGGGTTGATGGTGTAACGGATCTTCGAGAGCGGATCGTCAATCGGCTGGAAGTCGCCCTCGGCGGGCGCCGTGTTGCCGTTCCACTTCGCGTAGTAGAGGCGGTAGTGGCTGACGAAGTTGTCGCTGCTGCCGAAGAGGCCGTTCAACCACAGGCTGCCGCCGAACGGCGCGTCCTTGTATTGCGGGATGCCGAGCGCGCCGCCGACGGCGGGGGAGACATTCGCGAGACCATTGCGCGCGCCGCTCTGGGTGATTTCCGATGTCGGGATGTTGCCAATGCTGGTGAAGAGGAAGCCGCTCGTCACGGACGGGCCGACGCCGCCGAGCGCGCCGCTCGGGCCGCCGAAGCAACCCATGTCGTTGCGGGTGCCGTCGCGGTCGTTGAAGAACGGGTTCGGGTCGCCGGCGTTGATGCAAGGCGAGGTGATCGCGAGGTGGTAGGGCGGGGTGGAGAGGAGATCGAAGTCTGGGTTGCTGGAGATGTCGCCGGGGCCGGGATTCGCCACGCCGCCGGACTGCGCGTCGTAGTTGCGCCAGGTGTTGCCCCACACGTCGTTGAAGGAGTTCTTCGGCCTGGCGTTCGACGAGGCGCTGAGACCGGTGGTGTTCCGGGCGAGAATGTTGTTCTTGATGATCGGCTCCGCGTTGCCATAGCACCAGACGCCTTGATCCGTGTTGTCGGCCACGGTGTTGTTGATGACCTGCGCGCCGGACGAGGCGGCCCAGGCGAGGTAAATGCCCGCGCCGTTGTTGGAGCAGATCAGGTTGTTCTGGATGAGCGGCGTGGCGCTGAGCGCGATGACGCCGTAATCCACGACGCCATCCGACGGATTACCGTTCTTCTCGATGATGTTGTTGCGGATGATGGGGCTGCCGCCGTTGATGCGCACGCCCTCCTTGTGGCCGGTGATCCAGTTGTTGTTCAGCAGCAGGTCGCCGCCGTTGATGGTCACGCCGCCGTTGTTCATCGGACGGCTGGAGCGGATGATCTTGAAGCCCTCGAAGCGGGAATTGGTGGTGTTGTTTGCGGTCACGACATCCGCATTGACGACGATGCCGAGGATCCCGCCAAAGCCGCGCAAGGTGGTGTTGCCATAGCCGGAACCCACGACGTTCACGCCGCTGCGCAGGCGGAGATTCTCGGTGTAAGTGCCGGGATCGACATGCACCGTGTCGCCGATGTTTGCGGCGTCGATGGCTGCCTGAATTGATTCTCCAGGCGCGACGATGAGCGTGTCCTCGCCGGTCAGCACGAGGTTCACGCCATCGCGACGATGTGAGTCGATGGGCGGCGTGGTGCCCTCGGTCTCGATCACGGTCGGGCAACCGCCGGTCCAGGCATTGTGGACGCTGAAGTAGAGCGTGCCCGGGCCGGAGACCTTGTCCATGATGAAGCAGACCCGGCTGCCTTCCTGAACCCGCACCGAGGGATAATTGAACGTGGCCGTGTGATCCGCCGAGGCGGTCATGTTCAACGTCACCTCATCGCGGCCCAGCACGATGCCGTCATAGGTGTTGCTGCGGACGGTGAGACGGATGGTATGGCTGCCGGAGGTGGACGAGGAAAACACGAGCCGCGCGGAGGACAGGCTGTTGCCGGGATAACTCGGGACGTAAAAGCCGCGGTCGATCAAATCCCCAGTCGTGCCGTTGGTGCAGGTGAGCAACGTCTCGGCGCGCCCTGGGGCGACGAGGGAAAGAAGAGTGAGCAGGGCGAGCAGGATGCCGGCGGCGCCCTCCTGGAGGCAGGTTCGTGAGCTGAATGCTTTCATAGTCTTGAATGGTGTTCTGTTTGTTCCGGGCTGCCATCCGTCCGCCCGCTTGAAACTGTTCCCGCACTCGCGGGCAGGCGCGATGACCGTCCACTCACAAAGAAGAAACCGAGGGCGGACTATTACAGGCGGGAGATGAGACTTTCGGGAAGGGACTGAGAGAAACTCCAAACACCAAGATCCAAATTCCAACGGAGAATGGCTGGAAATTGCAAAACGCCGGCTGGAGGGCCAGCGTTTCGATAAGTTATGGCCAGAATCCGGGCGAGTCTGAAACTACCTCAATGATACTCCTGCACGGTCTTCACCGCGTAACCGTTCTTCTTCAACGCGGCGATGCCAAGGGCGGCGGCTTTCGCGCCCGACAGCGTGGTCATGATCGGTGTGCCGGTATAGACGGCTGTGGTGCGAATCTTCACTTCATCCTCGCGCGGGGTCTGGCCGGCGGGCGTGTTGATGACGAGCTGGATCTCCTTGTTCTTGAGCAGGTCAACGGCGTTCGGACGGCCCTCGGCGAGCTTGAAGATGCGCTCCACTTTGAGCCCGGCTTTCTCGATGACGGTCGCGGTGCCGCCGGTGGCGATGAGGTCGAAGCCGAGTTCGATGAACTGTTTCGCGACGGCCGGCACGTCCTTCTTGTGCGCGTCGCTGACGCTGATGAAGACGCGGCCCTTGGTCGGCAGCGGCGAGTTCGCGGCCATCTGCGACTTCGCGTAGGCGATGCCGAGATCGGCGTCGAGGCCCATCACTTCGCCGGTGGAACGCATCTCGGGCGAGAGCAGGATGTCTTGTCCGATGAACTTGTTGAACGGGAACACCGACTCTTTCACCGCCCAATACTTCGTCCAAATCTCTTCGGTGAAGCCGAGTTCCTTGAGCGTCTTGCCGGCCATGACTTTCGCCGCGATCTTCGCCAGCGGCTTGCCAATCGCCTTGCTGACGAACGGCACGGTGCGCGACGCGCGCGGGTTCACTTCGAGGACGTAAACGGTTTCGCCCTTCACGGCGTATTGCACGTTCATCAGGCCGATGACCTTCAACTCGCGCGCCATCGCGTGCGTGTATTCGCGGATGGTATCGATGGCCTTCTGCGAGAGCGTGTGCGGCGGCAGCACCATCGCGGCGTCGCCCGAGTGAACGCCGGCAAACTCGATGTGTTCCAGCATGCCGCCGATGACAATCGTGCCCTGCTTCGGATCACTGAACTGACCGCAGTCCGTGATGCAATCCACGTCCACTTCCGTCGCGTCTTCGAGGAACTTGTCCA
>JBDHQG010000222.1:0-6871 GCA_039806925.1 Limisphaerales bacterium | reverse complement strand
TGCATTCGCGCAACACTTCGCTCACGGTCAATTCCACCGGGCGATTGTTTTTGATGACGACGATGCGGCTGGAAATGCTGACCTCGCAATCGGTGAACGCGTAGAGCGCGTCCTCCAGCTTGTCGGCACTGACACCGCTCGGCGCCTTGATCTCGATCTCCACGTCCTCGGAGGTGAAATCATTGATCGACTTGATCTTGATCTTGCCCTTGCGCGAGGCGTCCTCGATGGAGGCGATGAGGGATTCCGTGGTGGTGCTCGGCGGGATCTCCTTGATGACGACGGTGGACTCGTCCTTCACCTTGATCTTCGCGCGGACTTTGATGCTGCCCTTGCCGTCGGCGTACTCGCGGGCGTCCATCAACCCGCCCGTCACGAAGTCCGGCAGGCACTTGAAGTTCTGCTTCTTGAGAATCGCGATCTGCGCCTCCAGCAGCTCGGGGAAATTGTGCGGCAGAATGCGCGACGACATGCCGACCGCGATGCCCTCCGTGCCAAGCATGAGCAGCAGCGGGAGCTTCGCGGGCAACGTCACCGGTTCCTTGTTGCGCCCGTCGTAGCTCGGAACGAACTCGGTCAGCTCGTCGTTGAAGATTTCATTCCGCGCGAGATCGGTGAGCCGGCACTCGATGTAACGGGAAGCCGCCGCCGGGTCGCCCGTGAAGATGTTGCCGAAATTTCCCTGGCCTTCGATGAGGTAACGCTTGTTCGCGAGCACCACGAGCGCGTCGCTAATCGAAGCGTCGCCGTGCGGATGATACTGCATCGCGTGGCCGACGACGTTCGCGACCTTGATGAAACGCCCGTCGTCCTTTTCCTTCAACGCCCAGAGAATGCGGCGCTGCACCGGCTTCAAGCCGTCCTCGAGATTCGGAATCGCGCGATCACGGATGACGTAGGACGCATACTGAAGAAAGTTCGTGTCAACGCGGCGATGCAATGGAAGATCGATCTTGCCCGGGACAAACGGCGCGTGCGCGATGGCCGCCACTTCCTCGGCCTGCACGTGCGATTCGGCGGCGGTGTTGTCGCCCTTGGATTTCTTGGGCGTCATTCCGCGCGGTGCCGGCGGCGTCATATCCGAGCCGTTACCATTCCCGTTTCCGTTCGATTTCGAGTCACTCATGTTCTGCTAAAATTCACCTGCGGCGGAAACAGCTCACGCCGTCAGTCGCGGATGGAAATAGCCGGAAGCGCCGGTGGAGAAAAGCTTTCTCTTGAAGGCGTGTCTCGAAACGGAGCGCGGCTGTGTCGAAGACCAGCTGCAGCGGGTTGGCGGGCGCTGCGACTGGCTTCCAGCACAGCCGCGCTCCGTTTCGCGGGCGGGGGGCGTTTGAATTCACACTTCGAGTATCGAGAGTGTTTCACCTCTTTACCCCATGCCCATCTCTTACGATGACAGTGTGTATGTTGAAGATGCCCGACAGCCGTTTGTCCGCGCCGAGCGCCGAAGTGATTTCGTCGACCAGCTTTTTCGTGCCCATGACGTTGAAGAGCGACGGACGCGTGATGGACATGGCGTTCGACGCCTTGCGCGACGCGTTCGAGGAAGTGAAGTCCTACCTGCCGCGCCTGGAGTCGACCATCCGAGGCACGGAGCTGGTCTCGTTTGATGCGAATCTTCCCAACGGCCTCTCCAATGTGGGCGTCGCGCTGCGCGGCAAGGATCACCAGATCGACCTCACCTTCGCCCTGCGGTGTCCGATTCCGGCCCAGCTCGACTTCTGGGAACGCATCAAACTGATCGCAGCCGTCTACGAACATCTCGGCGTCCTCGTTTCGCTCTTCGAAGGTCGGAAGGGAATCGATCTCTACCTGGACGAAGCGCGCCTCGAACAGCCGAAGGCCGAGCCCGAATCACTTCGGGTCGCCTCGTTATAGTCAGCGCTTCGACGCGTCGAGGCGTCCGGCAGCGTAAGCCCCGAACACCCGGCGAATCTCATCCCGCACGCGCCGAAACACGGCGAGCTTCTCCTCTTCCGTTCCCGTCGCGTGCGCCGGATCGTCGAAGCCCCAGTGATGACGGTTCAACTGGCCGGGGAAGGTCGGGCACACCTGGTCCGCATTCCCGCATACAGTGATCACGGTTTCCACGGGTTGATTGAGAAACTCGTTCAGGTGCTTTGAATGGTGGCCGGAAATGTCGATCCCGATTTCCTTCATCACCTGGATGGCGAGCGGGTGGACGTAACCCGCCGGTTTCGAGCCGGCGCTGGCGACTTGGAACTGGCCCTTCGACGCCGCGCGCAGCAGTCCTTCGGCGAGATGGCTGCGACACGAGTTGCCGGTGCAGAGAACGAGAATGAGTGGGTTGCTCATGAGATTTTCGAGAGAGGTTTGAACTGGATGGCCTGCGGATTGAACGCCGCGAGACCTTGCGGCGGACGTTTGCATTGGTCCTCGGCGAGACACGCCGTGTGCCGCGCGCCGAGAGTGAAAATGAGTTCCCCGTCGGTGGCTTCGACGGCGGAAACCGGGAACTGGCTGATCCAGCCGGCTTCGTATTCCACATCCACGTCGAGCGTGTCGCCCTGCAGCAGCGCCGCCGCTTTCGTGAGAATGCCGATCAGCTTTCCGGCGCTCAGGCGGTGATGGAGATCGTCCGCAAACCAGACTTGCAGCCGGCAAAACGCGTCGTTGCGCAACGTGCCGCCGCAATCGACGAAGCGCTTGTCGATGCGCGCCACTTCAGTGACGTGCGCGTGAGCCGGCACGCGCGTTCCGTCCGGCAGCACGAAGCGGAGGTTCAAATCCCGGTGTTGTTCGAGGGCTTCTTTGAAGGCGTCGAGTTTCATAAGATTAACAAGGGGCGGAAGTTCCTTTCGCGCCGCAGCAGCCGGGTTCGTGCACACCACAACACGCGGGCACCGCCAGCCATGCGCCCAGCACCGGCCCGGCGAGATACACCCAGAGATGTTCGAGATGTCCGCTCACGACGGCGGGGGAAATCGACCGCGCTGGATTCATCGACGCCCCGCAGATCGGCCCGGCGAACATCGCCTCCAAGGCAATGACCGCGCCGATGGCGATTCCCGCCGTGATCCCTTTCTCCTTCGCGCCCGTGGAGACGCTCAGCACCACCAGCATCAGGATGAAGGTCAGCACCACTTCGAGAATGAAGCTCTGCATCGCCGTTCCCGCTGGCAACGTCGCACCCAGCTTGGCGTCCGTTGGAAATAGCACGCGCAACAAACCGCTCGCAGCGAACGCGCCGGCGAGTTGCGCGACCACGTAGCCCGGCACTTCACTCCACGGGAACCGTCGGGCGAGGGCGAACGCCGTGGTGACAGCGGGATTCATGTGCGCACCGCTCACGTCGCCAAAAGCGTAGATCATCGCCAGCACGATCAGGCCGAACGTCAGCGCGACTCCCGCGTGCGTGACGGAACCGGTGGCGTTGTTAATCACGATGGCTCCCGTGCCGGCAAAGATCAGGGAGAACGTTCCGAGGAATTCCGAGAGTAGCTTCTTTTGCATGGCGTCGGTCTGGATGGTTCAGGAAAAGCCCCGGCAACACGCCCCGTCTTCGCGTTCATCGAGACGCTTCTTCAGCCGGTCCGTGTCGCGGCGGAGCTGGGGAGCGCTGGCAAGTTCGTCGGCGAAAAAATCAAACACGCCCTTCAGCAGCCGCTTCGCTTCGGAATTCAGCGCGTAGTAAACCCACTTGCCCTCCTTGCGCGTGGTGACGAGTTCCGCTTCGCGGATGACCTGAAGGTGGGTGGACAGCGTGGACTGCGTGACGCCGAGTGCATCGCTTAGCTCGCAGACACACAACTCGCCGCTGCGCAACGCCGAGAGCACGCGCACCCGGGTGGGGTCCGCAAGCGCCTTCGCAGCGAGAACGAGCTCGTTCATTGGCCTGGAACGTATCGGTATATGCCGATGTGTGCAAGGGGAACGTTTTCTCTGCTCGTGATTTGATTCACCCATTCGTGACGCAGCCTTCATGTGTCTGACACACGGCTCTGGCGGGATTTCGTCGTGATGCACATGAAACAGTTCCTGAGAGCGGCCTGTCCGGGCCGGGAAGTCGAACTGACTCTGCATCGCTGTCGACGACGTCGCCAAACGTCGTGGGACTTTTTCCCGCCGGGCCACTCCCTGTGGCTTGCGTCGCAAGCAATCGACACGCCCTGGCTGCCGGCGCGGCCAGGGCGCTTCCTTTTCTCCGACGGTGTAACGGCACCAGCATCCGGCTGAATCGATCTTGAGTTTTGACCTCGGCGCGATCGTCGGCATTATCGCCGCATCGCATGGACCTCATCGAACTTTCCTGGCCGGTCGTCGCCGCTCTGCCAAAAGATACTCCGGTCGTCTTTCCCATCGCGGCGCTGGAACAGCACGGCCACCACCTCCCGCTCTACACCGACAGCTTCCTGCTCGGCGAAGTCATTCGTCGCGCGAAAGAGCCGCTCGCCAGCAAGGTGCTCTTCGGGCCGCTGACGTGGCTGGGGAATTCCGATCATCACCTTGATTTCGCGGGAACGCTCTCCGCGCCGCCGCGCACGTATCTCGATCTGCTGAATGGCCTCGCGGAGAATTTCATCCAGCACGGCTTCAAGCGGCTCGTCTTCATCAACGGCCACGGCGGCAATGACGTTCCCGGGCGTCAGGCCGTCTTCGAGCTCCGCCAGCGCCATCGCGAGCGCGACGATTTGCTGTTCCTCATCGGCACCTACTGGAGCCTCGGCGCGAAGCCTTGGGAAAACTTTCCGTCGCTCCACCAGCGCGAGATGGGGCACGCCTGCGAATGGGAAACGTCCATGATGCTCCGGATCACGCCGAACCTCGTCGGCGATTACCGTGCTGCGAAACCGGTCGAGCCCGGCGAACCGTTCACGCCGGCGTCGCGCGGCTGGATCACGAAGGATCGGTCCGCGCCGGGTCACATTGGATGGCCGCACCTCGCGTCGGCGGAGAAGGGCGAGCATTTGTTCAACGCGTTCTCAGCGGATGTTGTTTCGCTGCTGGAGCGTGTTGTGCGCTGGGACGGCAAATCGTGGAATGGCTGAGATGACTTTATTCTTGTGCAAGGTGGAACGGGCCACTGGCCCGTTCTGTCGGGCGACCCGCCCGACAGTCGAACGCGCCACGCTCTTTCTTGGACACAGCGCGGGTCGTGCGCGCGACTCGGCGGCAGGTTGCCGCCGAGAACGGGCCGGTGGCCCGTTCCACCCGGAACACTGGCATCGTCTCCTTTGACCAATCGTGACCGTTTCAACCGACATTTCGTCCCGCGCCCCATCCTGGAAATGGATCATCTGCGGCCTGCTGCTGCTCGCCTCCGCGATCAACTACATGGATCGCCAGACGCTCGCGAACGCTTCCGTGCGCATCAGCCGCGAGTTCAATCTTTCGCAGACGCAGTATGGCAATGTCGAAGCGGTGTTCGGCTACGCGTTCGCGGCGGGCTCGCTCGTGTTCGGCTGGATGGCGGATCGCTTCTCCATCCGCTGGCTTTACGCCGTGGTGCTCGCGCTGTGGTCGGTCGCCGGTTTCGTCACCGGCTTCGTGAAGACCTACGATCAACTGCTGCTCTGCCGCGTGCTGCTCGGCTTCTTTGAAGCGGGACACTGGCCGTGCGCCATTCGGACGACGCGGCTGCTGCTAGATGAACGCCGGCGTTCGATGGGCAACAGCCTTCTCCAGAGCGGTGCGTCCGTCGGCGCGATCCTCACACCGCTGATCATGCGTCTGCTGATGACGAACGATCCGGCGACATGGCGCGTCCCGTTCCTCGTGGTCGGCAGCGTGGGTTTGATATGGATTGTTCCGTGGCTCGTGATGTTGAAGGGCCACGACCTGCGCGCTCCAGTTCCGGCAACTCGCGCTGGTTCATCGTCGGGATCGTTTCTCGAAATCGTCTTCAGCCGGCGCATGTTGATCGTCTTCTTCGTCATCGCTTCCATCAACGCCACCTGGCAGATCCTGCGCGCGTGGATGCCGAAGTTTCTCCAGGAAGGCCGCGGCTATACCGAGGCGCACGCGCTTTACTTCAACTCCGTGTGGTTCGCCGCGACCGATGTCGGCTGCATCGCAGCCGGCGCGCTGGCCGTGTGGCTCGCGAAACGTCATTTCTCCGTTCACTCGGCGCGCGTCCTCGTCTTCGCCGGATGCGGAATGCTCTGCGCGTCGGCGTCGCTCGTGCCGTGGCTGGGACACGGCTGGCTGTTGCTCGTGTTGCTCTCCGTGGCCGGAGCGGGCGCGCTCGGCGTGTTCCCCATTTACCATGCGTTCACGCAGGACATCTCGTCCGAGCACCAGGGCAAGATCACCGGCCTTGCCGGCGTCGCGGCCTGGATCGTTCCGGCCTTCCTGCAAAAAGGTTTCGGCTGGCTGGCGGATCGCACCGGCTCGTTTGACCTCGGCTTTGCGCTGGCGGGATTGCTCCCGCTCATCGCCGTCATTCCCATCTGGCTGTTTTGGCAAAACTCAAACTCATCCCCCGCGAAATCATGAACACGAATTCTCATCCGATCTTCCCGCAGATTCAGGGCGACCACAGATTGAATTCCCCATCTGCGGCTTCGCTGAATCTGCGGGAGAACCCTGTGGACAGAACGCTCT
Source organism: Limisphaerales bacterium (assembly GCA_039806925.1). GTDB lineage: Bacteria > Verrucomicrobiota > Verrucomicrobiia > Limisphaerales > JADJPG01 > JADJPG01. The sequence goes on along the minus strand of JBDHQG010000222.1, from coordinate 304 downwards.
CCCGCCGTTCCTTCCTCGCCACCGCCGCCGCAGCAGCGGCCACGCTCGCCGCAGCGCCGTTGCACGCGGCTCAACCGTCGCGCCGCAAGACCATCGCGCTCATCGGCACGGAAGTCCGCACGCACTCGCATGCACAACATTTCATCGATCGTTTCCTGCTCGGCTACTCGTGGCAGGGCGCCTGGCGAAAGCCCGAGGTCGATCTCGTCTCGCTCTACATCGATCAGTTCCCGGAAGGCGATCTCTCGCGCGACACCGCGAAGCGCTTCAACGTCCCGATCTATCCGACCATTGCGGACGCGCT
>JBDHQG010000221.1:0-6873 GCA_039806925.1 Limisphaerales bacterium | reverse complement strand
GTTCAGGCGGAGAAGACGAAGCTAAAGGCGCCGACGGTGGGAGCGCAGGAGTATGTGCGGATGCAGGCGCTGGCGCGGATTTATCTCGATAACATCCCGAACATCCAGAGCTCGTGGGTGACGCAGGGACAGGAGATTGGACAGATCGCGTTGAAGTATGGAGCGAACGATCTAGGGAGCATCATGATCGAGGAGAATGTCGTCAGTCAGGCGGGCACGACCTTCCGCATGGGCGTGGTGGATATGCAGCGATTGATTCGCGATCTCGGCTACGAATCGCATCAACGGGACAACTGGTACCGGCTGGTGAATTGATCGGCTCCTGCTTTTTCATGTTTTCAAAAGCAGATCAGGTCTATTAGGGAAGCACCGGACAATGAACCTTTGGCCAGAACCGGAATTCCACATCATCCTTGCAGACGGCAGCATTTCCGGGCCGCACTCCTTATGTGATGTGGATGCCATGCTGGAAGATGGGGAGATCGGAAAAGACTTCTACGGTTTCACGGAGGGAATGCCTGAGTGGCGTGCAGTCGAAGAGGCGCTCGTGTGGGCCCATCGGCCGCTTGCTGCTCTTGTCCGCGCTGAGATCGATGCGCAAAGTGATCTGCTGTTCCAAGGAGAGATCAAAGAAGCGACAGCCCGAGTGGCCATAAATGGCGCTCTCAATCGCGCAGGCATCCGACCGACGGGTAGAGAGACCTTTTGTCTGGAGATCATCACTGAAATCGCAACCGCTCTACGGCAATCTCATAGAGATTATGTATCAGGCGTTGGTTCTGGCGCCATTGAAGCATTTCCGGCTTCGGAATTGTTCGAAGCCCAAGAGCCGGATTTTCCTCGGGATTGGAATGCAGCGTGGCAGAAGGTTGGCGGCCGAATTTATGACAGCAGATTGATTGCGCTGAAGACCGACTCGGTCTGGGCTCGGTTAAGTGATTTCGGCTACCCTTTTCCGCCATTCAGTTTTGATCGATCACGTTGGATAAGGGACGTTTCGTTTAGTGAAACCAGAGAAATTGCTATTGTGCTGCGCGACGAGCTCTTACCGAGTGCTCCTCCACTGGTAAGCGTCTTTTGAATCAGGAGCGCAATGTGTTGCGATCCGGGCGGGAGTCAGCCGCCGGCGACGATTTTCACGATTTCCAAACGGTCGCCCGCGTTGAGCCGGCGCTGTGCGAATTCGGAGGGGGGGACGGCCTCGCCGTTCAATTCCACGACGACGCTGCGGGGGAGGAGTCCTTGGGCGATGAGGAAGGCTTCGAGGGTGCAGGGCAGGGTGGCGGTGACTTCGCGGCCGTTGGCGGTGAGGGTGGCGGTGCTCATGCGCGGCGGTGGTTCAGGCGGGTTTGCGCACGGCGATGATGCTGCGGTCCACGGCGGTTTCGCGAAATTGAAATTCGGTGAGGCCGAGTTCGCCAAGGTAGCCGCGCATTTCGGCGAGGGAGTAGCATTTGCCTTCGGTGGAGTGCATGAGGAGGGCGGAGTATTTCGCGACGGGCAGGGGGCCGGTCTTGGTTTCGTTGAGGTGCGCGTCGTGGATGATGAGGGTGCCGCCGGGGGTGAGGGCGCGCGCGGATTTGGCGAGGATTTGCCGGGCGACGGGCGCGTCCCAATCGTGGAGGACGTTCGAGATGAGGTGGAGGTCGAAGCCGCCAGGGAGTTCGCCCGCGAGCATGTCGCCGGCGATGACGGAGACGCGTTCGCTGAGGCCGCGTTTCTTGATGGCGCGGCGCGCGACGGTGTCCACGGGCGGTTTTTCGAGCACGGTGGCGCGGAGGTGCGGATGGCGGGCGACAATCGCGCAGGCGTAAATGCCGGAGCCGCCCGCGATGTCGAGGAGTTGGTGGCGTCCGGTGGTGTCGAGGTGTTTCGCCATCGCGGCACCGAGGTAAACGCCGCGGCAATCCATCGCGGCGGTGAAGTTGTTGGCGAAGGTTTCGTCTTCCATGGCCTTGTGCCAGTCCTGCGCGTCCTTGAAGCCGCCCCAGTTGGCGGTGCGTCCGGTCTTGAGCACGGAGATGTAGTCCTTCAGCACCGACCGATCCTTGAGCGAGGCGTAGTAAGGCCCGAGAAACCACGGTGAACTTTTCACGAGGTGTTCGCGCGCGGTGGCGGTGACGTGGAAGATGCCGGCGCGTTCTTCGACGAGTCCCATCGCGGCGAAGAGGGTGAGCATGACATCGGCGGGGCGTTCGATGAGCTGGAGTTCGCGGCAGAGGGTGGGCTTGTCGGAGGGATGTTCCGAAAGCCAGGTGAAGAAGTCGAAGTGAACGAGCGCGGCACCGAGCAGGTCGACGGCGTAGAGTCCATCGCGCTCACGGTAGATGGCCAGCGGATCGGTGGACGGCAGCGAGGTCAGGTCAAAGGCACTCATGCGATGCGTGATTACTTTGCCAGCGCGGCGCGTGGATTGGCGATCCAATAGAATCGTTCATCCTCGATGCCGCCGAAGACCACGATCAGACCGGGGCTGTTGCAGCGGAGACGTTCGAGCGAGTCGGTGATCGCCGCGAGCAGAATGGATGCGAATTTGGTCATGCTGTCATCAGGAGTCAGCCTGAACACCCATCAGCTACTTCCCGGGCAAGCATCGGAAACTGCATTGCCAATCGACCTTTGGACGTTGCTGCGCCCGGGACGGGCGCACTCCGACAGCGCGGATTTGGCTCAGCCCGTCACGAGCGTGCCGACTTTTTCGCCCAGCACGACCTTGCACAGATTGTGCGGCTTGAAGAGATCGAACACGATGATCGGCATCTTGTTGTCCTGGCAGAGCGAGAACGCGGTGGAATCCATCACCTTCAGCCGCTTGAAGAGCGCTTCCTGATAGCTCACTTGCGAGTAGCGCTTGGCCTTCGGGTTCTTCTTTGGATCGCTGTCGTAGATGCCGTCGACCTTGGTGGCCTTGAGGATCACTTCAGCGCCGATTTCGTTCGCGCGCAACGCGGCGGCGGTGTCGGTCGAGAAAAAGGGATTGCCCGTGCCGCCGCCGAAGATGACGACGCGATTCTTTTCCAAATGACGAACAGCTCGGCGGCGGATGAACGGCTCGGCGACCTGGTGCATCGTGATGGCGCTCTGCACGCGCGTGGCGACGCCGAGCTTTTCGAGGGCGTCCTGAAGGGCGAGCGAGTTGATGATGGTCGCAAGCATGCCCATGTAATCGCCGGTGGCGCGTTCGATGCCGCGCTCGCTGCCGGAGAGGCCGCGGAAGATGTTGCCGCCGCCGATGACGATGACGACCTGCACGCCGAGGGCGCGCACTTCCTGCACCTGAAGCGCCATGTCATGCACGGCCTCGGAGCAGATGCCGATGCCTTGCTGGCCGCCCAGGGCTTCACCGGAGAGTTTGAGGAGGATGCGACGGTATCTGGCGGTCTTTTTCTTCATGAGCGAGGGCGTTTTACACGCGGTGAACAGAAGCGTCAAACCAATGTCCGCCAGGGCAGGCGCATACGCCGAGAAAGGCTGGCATTTCTTGGATTTCTATTTTCATTAGCACCCGGCTTTAGCCGGATGATCAAGGGAGAAAAACCTGTTCTCAGCCGCTTCAGCGGCTTCTTCACTTCGAAAAGCTGTTGAAACAGCTTTACTGTCCGCCCACGCCCATACACCCGGCTGAAGCCGGGTGCTAATTAGAATGGTGATATGCGTCTGTCCTGCAATGTCTGCGGCGGACTCCCGTTGAGAGAAAGATGATTCACGCCAAGGGCGCGAAAGGTCGCGATGAGTTACGCGGGAAGGAGAGATTATCGCTTGGTTGACGTCGCGAACTTTGCGCCCTTGGCGTGAGGCAGCTTCACAAAACAAAACCGGGCATCCCTCGCGAGATGCCCGGTGCGATTGAAATGTCGTTTCGCTTACGCCTCGCCTTCGCCGACTTTCAGGCGGACGAAACGGCGCACGGTGATTTCGTCACCGAGCTTCTTGCCGACGGTATCGACGTGCTGCTTCACGGTGACTTCGGGATTCTTCACGAAGCCCTGGTCCACGAGGCAGACGGTCTGGTAATACTTCTCGATGACGCCCTGGAGAATTTTCTCCATCGCCTGTGCCGGCTTGCCTTTGAGGCGGTCCGACTGCGCGGCGATTTCGCGTTCCTTGGCGACGAGATCGGCCGGAACAGATTCGCGGGAAACAGCCACGGGGCTGGACGCCGCGATCTGAAGCGTCACGTCGCGGACGAGCTGCTTGAACTCCTCGTTCGCCGTGGTCTCCTGCTTGCCCGCGCCGACTTCGACAAGCACGCCGACCTTGCCGCCGGTGTGGATGTAGCCGGCGACGACACCGTTGCCGGAAACTTCCATGCGGTTATGGCGGGAGATCTTGATGTTCTCGCCAATCTTCGCGACGGCCGCGACGCGATCCGCCTCGAGGTCCACGTTGGGATTCGCGGCGAGCTTCCTGGCGATGTCGTCGCAGAACGCGCCGAAGGATTCGTTGCGCGCGACGAAGTCGGTTTCGCAGTTCACCTCGACGAGCAAGCCGAGCTTGTTGTCCTCGCGGAGATACTTGACGATCAAACCTTCCTTCGCGTCGCGCCCGGCCTTCTTGCCGGCGGAGGCGATGCCCTTCTTGCGGAGGAGATCGACCGCGGCGTCGAAGTTGCCGCCCGCTTCGGTGAGCGCCTTTTTGCAATCCATCAGGCCGGCGCCGGTTGCTTCCCGGAGCTTGCCTACATCTGCAGCAGAGATTTCAGCCATAGTCTTTTCCAAGTTGAGAGTGTCTGGAGTTGAGAGTTGATGGAGCCGCGGGCGTCGATGCGGCTTCGTGGGAAGCCATGCCGCAACCCGCCGCGACAACTCAGGCCGTGACGACGCCGGCTTCCGCCGCTGCCGGAGCAGCCTCGGCCGCCGGAGCGGCTTCCGCGGCGCCTTCCTCGGTCTTGCGACGAACGGAGCGGCTCTCGAACTCAGCGCGGGCGGCAGTGATCGTCTGGACGACGGTCGTGAGGATCATGCGCACGGAGCGGATCGCGTCGTCGTTGGCGGCGATCGGATAATCCACGAGGTCGGGGTCCGAGTTGGTGTCCGCGATGGCGACGATCGGGATGTTCAGGCGGCGGCCCTCGGCCACGGCGTTGTGCTCGCGCTTGATGTCCACGATGAACATGGCGGCGGGGAACTTGTCCATCGAGCGGATGCCGTCAAAGTTCTTCGCGAGGCGGCCGGCTTCGCGGCGGAGCATGGACTGCTCCTGCTTGACGTAGTTGTTGATGCTGCCGTCGGCGTCCATCTTTTCGATCTGCTTCATGCGGCCGATCGAGCGCTTCACGGTGTTGAAATTCGTCAGGGTGCCGCCGAGCCAGCGCTCGGTGACGTGGTGCTGGTTGCAGGCCTTGGCCGCTTCCTTCACGGCTTCCTGGGCCTGCTTCTTGGTGCCGACAAAGAGGATTTGTCCGCCCTTGCGGCAGGTGGTGGAGAGGAAATTGCAGGCGGCCTCCAGCTGGTTGAGCGTCTTGCTCAGGTCGATGATGTGGATGCCGTTGCGGGCTTCGAAGATGAATTGCTTCATCTTGGGGTTCCAGCGCTTGGTTTGATGTCCGAAGTGGACGCCGGCTTCCAGCAGTTCTTTGATGCCAATGCTTAGCACAGTATTTATTTCCTATGGTTGAGAGCCCGCCTGGATTGATTTCCAGCGGACCATCCCGCGGAACACGGGATTGGATTTGGTGTTATTGTGGCCCGCCGCGCTCACACGAGCGTGGCAACTTGAGGCCGTTAACTGTCCCTCCAGCCGGCCCGGAACATGCCGGAGCCCGCCAAAGGGACGGGCAAGCTACCAAAGCCAAGTGCCAGAGCAACCTTTATTTTCGGCGATTGGACCCGTAAAACAGGCGCGTGATACCGGCTCCCCGCCCCTCGAAACGGCGTTCTGTTCCAACGTCCGTGGCCATCGCCATTCTCGCTGGCGGCCTGAGCGCCCGGATGGGGTGCGACAAGGCGCGCCTGAGATTCGGCGGGCGGACGTTGCTGGGGCATGTCCGGGCGGCTGCCGGGGCAACGGGATGGCCGGTGCGGGTGATTCGCAGGGATTTGGTCCCACGCTGCGGTCCCCTCGGTGGTATTTTTACGGCCCTCAAGACCACCCGCGCCGAGGCGGTGCTGTTTCTCGCCTGCGACATGCCCTTCGTTACGCCGGCATTGTTGGAGAGCATCGTCGGCAAACTCGGGCGGGAACGGCAGGCGGTTTTTGCGGAGATGGACCACGCGGCCGGGTTCCCTTTCGTGATTCGGGCGGAGGCATTGCCGGTGATTGAGCGCCAGCTGGCGGACAAGGTTTATTCACTCCAGCGGCTGGCGGCGGCGTTGGGGGCGCGGAGGGTTCGCGTGCCCAAGTCCGGCCAGGGCGAATTGCAGAACATCAACACCCCGGGGGAATGGCTGGCGTTGAGGCCGAAGGATTTTCCGACCGCCTGACTCAGGGTTTGTAGTCCCGCCAGAGCCAGCGCAGGGAATCGGGCAGGAGCGCGCCGCCGTGTTTGTGGGTATGACCGCCGTCGCCGAACTCGAACCGGTAATCATACTTCGCGAACTTCAGTGACGCGGCCATCTGCTGGTTGGCGAGCGGCCAGTTGCCGAAACGGTTGTCGAGGTCGTTGGACCCGTCCTGCAGGAAGACGCGCAGGGGTTTCGGAGGCGTTTTGCGGATCAGTGTCGGATACACATGCCCGCCACGAATGTCCGTGAAGCTGCCGATGTGGCTCATCACCTTGCGGAACTGGTCGGGCCGTTCCCACGCCACGGTGAAGGCGCAGATGCCGCCGCTGCTCACGCCGCAAATGGCCCGGCCTTCGGGATCTTTGGTCAGGTTGTACTTCCTGCCGGCCTCGGGCAGCATCTCGTCGAGCAGGAACCGCGCGTAGGCGTC
>JBDHQG010000220.1:0-6918 GCA_039806925.1 Limisphaerales bacterium | reverse complement strand
AAAGCAGCAGCGTGAGCTTCTCTTGAAGCCGGTGGCCGCGCAGGTAAACGCCATGCACGAGCGCCAGCCCGACGGCGAACGGCGCGCTCACTACCAGCGCGGTGCTGATGAGGATGAACGTCCCGATGAGGTTGTAGAAAATGCCGCCGTCCGCGCCAACGAGTTTGATTTGTTCGGTGTAGAACTGCCAGCTCACCGCTGGCAGTCCTCGCATCGTGATCGCCAGTGCAATCATCACGAGCACGCCGCACGCGAGCGCGGCGCACACGCCGGTCGCGAGCCTGAAGGCGTGATGTTTGAACTTACGCATGGTGCTGTACGGAGCGGATGAGTTTTGCGCCGATCAAAGTCACGGTGACGGTCATCGCCAGCAGCACGAGGCCGAGGCTGACCATCGCGCCCCAGTGCAACGGATCGCCGTAAGCGATGTTGGTTTCCGAACTGGCGAGCTTGCTGGTGAGTGTCTGGGCGGATTCGATGAGCGGCTGGAGCGAGAAGATGTTCGCGGGCCATTGATTGTCCTGCCGTCCGACGACGAGAAACACCGCGATGGCTTCGCCCAACGCTCGCCCCAGCGCCAGCAATACGGCGGCGACAATGCCGCGCCAGGCTTGCGGCAGGCTGACGGAAAAGATCGTTTCCGATTGCGTCAGGCCGAGGCCGCGCGCCGCCGTCCGATGCGCGGAAGGCACGCCGCGCAGCGCGTCGTCGCACAAGGTCATCACCGTCGGGAGAATCATCACGGCTAGGAGAATTCCGGCGGTGAGCAGCGTATCGCCGCTCAATGGATCAAACGGCGTCAGCACGCGATAGACCCAGTCGCGCAGGAACAGGATGCCCAGCAGTCCATAGACGACCGATGGAATGCCCGCGAGCAGTTCGATGACGATCTTCACCATCAGCCGCAGGCGCGGATGAATGAACTCCGCCGTGAAGATGGCCGCTCCGATCCCGACCGGAGCCGCCAGCAGGAGGGAGATGATCGCCACCGCCGCCGTCCCATAGATCATGGGCAACGCCCCGTATTGGGCTTGCCGGTAAAACCATTTCGTTCCGAAGAGAAAGTTAAAACCTTCGTGCTTCCAGACCGGGACACTCTGCCAGATGAACAGCGTGAGCATCGCGACGACAAACGCCACCACCACGCCCGCGAAGCCGTAACTCATCCAGCGCGTCGCGTTCCATCGACGGGAACGACTTGCTGAAAACGCAGGTACGGTGGCCGGTGCAGAGTTCATCGGAAACGTTGGTGGATCGGCGCGGAACTTCTAGTCCTTCAAATCCGCCAGGCGCAGATAGCCGTGCTTCTTCACCAGTTCCTGCCCGCGCGAACTGAGCAGGAAATCTACGAAGACCTTGGCTTCTCCCTCCGGCTCGCCGTTGGTAAGCAGGAACAGCGGGCGGGCGAGCGGATATTTCTTCGTCGCGATGTTGTCGTTCGTCGGCTCGACCACTTTTCCATCGTCGCCCTTGATGCCGAGCGCGAAGACCTTCTTGCCATCCGCCCACGAGGAAGAGAGCTGCGACAGTGCGCCGCGTGTCGAGGCGACCTTGTTGCGCGTCTCCTCGTTTCCGCCGACCTCGGGGAAGCTGACCTGCGGCGCCTTCTTCGGGTCGCCGTAAACCCAATGCACGAAAACCTCCCAGGTGCCGCGGCCCGGCTCCTTGTTGAAGAAGGCGATGCGGCGGTCGGGTCCGCCAAGCTCCTTCCAGTTCTTGATGCGCCCCTCGTAGATGTCCTTGAGCTGCGCCTTGGTCACCGCCTTCACGCCGCCATCCCACACGTCTTTGGAGACGATCATCGCGACCGCATCCTCGCCGACATGGATCTCCTTGAACTTTACCTTGGGGAATTTCGCGCGATCCGCATCGCTGACGTGCTTGGAGATCATCCCGATCTGCACCTGGCCATCGCCCAGCATCGAGATGCCGCCGGAAGATCCACCCTGCGTGTCCACCTGGATGTCCATCTTCTTTTCGGCTCGGAGAATTTCTGCCGCCTCCGCCGCGGGAAGATTCACCGTCGTGGAACCGTTGACCTTCAAAGTGGCGGCACCTGCGAAAGCAGTCGTCAACAACAGGGAAGCCGTGGACAGAGCTAGGAGGGAGAATGGGTGTGTCGCTTGCATATATGCTTGATCGAGCATACGAAGACGCGGGACGGCAAACAGAAATTCACTGCTGGCAGGAATTATTTGGGAAGCTTGTCGCAGCGGAAGGTGCAGCAGCCGAGGTCGAGCACGTTCCTGTTCTCCGCGAGCTGGGCGCGGAATTTCTCGGACACCGTGTAGAGCCGCTGCTTGCCGTCCTTCTCCGTCTCCAGCAGGCCGGCCTCGCGCATGATGCGCAGGTGCTTCGAGACGTTGTACTGGGACACGCCGAGCTTCTCCGAGAGCTCGTTCACGCTCAACTGCTCTTTGACCAGAAGCGCCAGCAGGCGCAGGCGGGTTTCCTCGCCCAGTGCTTTCAATGCCGGAATGCAATCGAGCCCGTTCACCGTGGAATGCTTACCGGAAGGCCGGGCCGTTGCCAAGCCGGTCGTTTGCCGCCCGGTCAGGCGGCGGACGCGAGCATTAGATCCGCGAAGATCATCACGCCGGCGCCGGTTTGGCGGAGGCTCTGGACCTGGACCTGGGTGTTCTGGCCGATGGCGGATTGCGCGCCGTTGATGACGACCATCGTGCCGTCATTCAGGTAGCCGACGCCTTGCCCCTTGTCCTTGCCCTCGCGCACCACCCGGACGTTGAAGACGTCTCCCGGCAGCACGGCGGGCTTCAGCGCGGCGGACAATGCGGTGAGGTTGACGTGCGGGACGGACTGGAGCTCGGCGACTTTTCCAAGGTTGAAATCGTTCGTGAACAGTTTGCCGTCGAGCGCGCGCGTGAGCTTGATGAGCTTGGCATCCACTTCCTTCTCCTCGGGGAAATCCATGTCGTGGACGCGCACCTCGCAGCGCGGGTTCTGGCGGACGCGATTCAGGATGTCGAGCCCGCGCCGCCCGCGCGCGCGGCGAATCGGATCTTGTGCGTCCGAGATGAATTGAAGTTCGCGCAGGACGAACTTCGGCACCACGATGATGCCTTCGACGAAGCGGCTCTCGATGAGTTCGGCGATGCGGCCGTCGATGATCACGCTGGTGTCGAGCACGATCTGGTTTTCGGGTTTGTTCTGCGAACGGAACCGGATGTAAGGGATCAGCAGCGCGAAATCCTCCTTGTTGCTGCGCATGGCGAGAATCATGCCGACGTAGCCGAAGCCCAGGAACATGGCGAGCCGGAGGAGCCACCGCGTTTTGTCGTCGGCGAAGATGAACAGGTCGGTGCGGTCGATCATCGCGGCCACCAGCGTTCCCAGGGCGAGTCCGAATGTTGCCGCTGAGAACGCGCGGAGCGAGAAACCCTTCAGCATCTCATCCACGGCGATGAGCAGGCCGCCGAGGCCAAAGCCGATCGCCACGCCGATGAATCCGCCCTCGATCATCTCGGGACGGTATTGGCTCACCGCGTAACCCGCCGTGGTGCAGAGCAGCAGGAAAAAGCTTCTGATGACCCAGAATGACATAATTGGCCACAGAGTTATCGGCGGAAGAAAGTGTCGCTCAATGGATTTATGGAAAGAAGATTGCGGCGCATCTGATGGCGGCTAAACTGCGGGCAATCGACGAAACAACCGGAGCCGCGCCGCCGGCTTCCGCCTTTCAATCATGCATCAGGTAAAAATTTTCAAAGGACTCGAATCCGCGCTTCCGGCGCTGGAAAAGGAGATGAACACATGGCTCGCGGAATCCCGGGTGAAGGTCGTCCAAGTCTTTGGAAACCTCGCCGCGACGAGCGGGGATCGGAACGAGCAGAACAGCCTGGCGGCGTATCCTTACGTGGCGTCGGACGTGTTCATGGTCGTCGTCTACGAAGTGCCCGCAGCCACGGCGCCCGCCAGCTGAACCGGAACGATGCAGCAGGATTTTCGATCCAGTGACGGATCGGCCCGGTAGGACAGCGCTTCCAGCCTGTCCTGAAGTTCTCCAACGCGAACACCAAACGGTTTGACTCAGCGAGCCATCCTTTTTCATTACCCACCGCTTTGCAGGGCAGGACCGGTTTCCAATCTGTCCTACCAGGCCGGGCCGTCACGGGTCAAAAATCCAAACGCGTCGTTTCGGCTTAGTGCGCGCCGTCGGCGGGTTTGCAGAGGTGGGGAGAGATTTTTTGGCTGGTGCGCTTTTCATACACGGTCGCGATGGCTTTCGCGAAACTTTCGGCCTGGGCGCGGTGAACGAGGTTGAGCGTGGCGCCGCCGAAGCCGCGTCCGGTGACGCGTGCGCCGAGACAGCCGGGATGAATCCTCGCGAGGGCGATGAGTTCCTCGAGTTCCGTGCGGCCATTGAGGAGCAGTTCGCGCGAGCTTTCGTGGCTTTGGAGCATGAACTGGCCGAACTGGGCGAAGTCGCCGGCGTGCAGCGCCCGCGTGGCGGCGATGACGCGCCGGGTTTCGGCGACGATGTGGCTGGCGCACTGGAACTGGCGTTCGGTGAGGTGTTGTTGCCTGGATTTGAGAAGCGCGGCGTCGGCGGAGCGCAGGGATTTAAGTCCGAGGACGCGCGTGGCGGATTCAAATTCCGCGCGCAGCCCGGCAACCGCTTTCTCGATCCCGGCGTGTCTAACGCCGGTGTCGCAGAGCACCCAGGCGACTTCGCCGTGGAGCGGGACGAGTTCGACAGCGTGGGATTGCGCGTCGAATTCGACGGCGTGGAATGCTTTCCCGAACAGGGAGGTGATGGGGGCGGCCAGGCTGGAGTGGCCCGGAGCGGCGGCATTGCGGGCGAGGAGGCAGGTCCGTGCGATCTCGAATTTTTCAACGGCACTGAGGGGCGGAAGCGCGGCGTCATGAGCCGCGCGCTTGGGCGGCGCGGTGACGCCGGTGATGGTGAGTGTGTACGGATGCAACTGCCGGACGGCGAGCGCGGTGGCGATCAGCAACGCGTGCGAACTGCCGAGGCCGGAGCCGGGGGGAATCGTGCTGTGAACGGCGGCGCTGAATCCGCTGCTGTGCGCCTGGCGCTGGCGGAGCGCATTGAGCATGGCCTTGATGGCGCGGGTGACGACGGAGCCGGACGCGGTGTTGGAATCGAGGACGGAGAATATTTCTGGCGCGTTCTGGTCGGGAGAAATGATTTCCACCTTGCCATCGGTGCGTGCCGCGATGGCGATGGAGATGGTGCGATCCACCGCCATGGTGAGCGTGAGGCTGTGATTCAGGTCGGCATGGCCGCCGAGGAGTTCGACGACGCCGGGAGCCTGAACGGTGTAGGTCGGCGGGAAGCCGAACTGGCGTCGAAAGAGCTGTTGCGACGCGGTCATCGGCGGGGAGGCGGGCTGCAACGCCGGTTAACGGCGGGACGGATTGGCCGCGGTGGCATCGAATTTCGCCGCCAGTGCGAAATCCTTTTTGGTCAAACCGCCTTCATCGTGCGTGGTCAGGCTGAGGGTGACTTTGTTCCAGCGGATGTCGATGTCCGGGTGGTGCCAGGCTTTCTCGGCAGTTTTGGCGATGGCGTTCACGAAGCGGATGGCGGCGGGAAAATCCTTGAACTCAAATGTCCGGCGGATGATTTGACCGCGGCGCCGCCAGTCGGGAACGTGTCGCATCGCTTCGGTTCGTTGTTTTTGGGATAGGATGGCCATGCGCAATCTTTCGCCGTCGATCCCAAAAGGTCACGGCAAATTACCTTGAGTTTATCCGGGTGACAGGGGCGATGGAGGCGGACGAACGGCAACGGTGAGAAGATGCGCCCACGCCTTGGGGCGCCTCTGATGGCCTGTTGCTTAAATGCCGTCCCCACGTCGAGGCGCGAGCCGTCCCGGCTCGCAGCGCAGCGCACGGACGACGACTCTTGCAAACTCCACGATGCTGGTGCGCTTCACCCGCTGCGACCGGGGACCGGTCGCGGTCCGGGTGTTTGGGCAGCGCGCCCTCATGATATGCCCGAGCCTTGGTTATGAGGGAACAAGTTCTGGACTTTTGGAGGGGGGCTCGCTAGTCTTTTTGCGAACCCAAACAGTATGTCGTTTCCGAACCATCTTGGTTTCGTGCTGTGTTTTTTGAGTCGTGCCCTTGTCGTTCCGGCCTCGGGTTCGCTGAAGTTCCACCGCAGTTCATTCCTCGCTCCCTGAAATGACTCCACGATTTTTAGATCAGCAGGCTGCGCGCACCCCAACGATGTCATAGAATCGTAACATTCGCTCCGGCCCCTCACGGGTTTGTTCCACCCACCACCATCCCAACCACCCAGTCCACCATGCACGTCAAGTATAGCCCTGCAATCCTCGCCACCTCTTGCTGGCTGATCGCCGCGATGGCGTCGAGCCTCCATGCTGCGGAAGGTCCGGCCCAGATTACCTCCACGCCTGCCGGCCGCACCGTGTTTATCGGCGGTTCCACAACTTTCACCGTGACTGCGGACGGCACTGCGCCGTTGAGCTATCAATGGCGCCGGGGAGGGCAGGTGATCGCTGGAGCCACGGCGGCCTCGTTCACGCTGAGCAACGTACAGGCGGCCGATGAGGGGAACTATTCGGTGGTCGTGAGCAACGCATTGGGAATCGCCACCAGCTCGAACATTGAATTCCTGGTCGACCCCGGTGTCGTCACGGGCAGCATCACTAATCTCCTCGTCCCCTACGGTGCTTCGTGGAAGTACAATCAGAGCGGCACGGACCTTGGCACGGCGTGGAAGGAGCCGGGCTTCAATGACGCCACATGGCCGTCCGGACAAGGCATCCTCGCCGTGGAAACCGCGGCCTACCCGGAGCCGTTTCGGACAACGCTGTCGTTGGGGAGCCCGCAGGTCAACACATATTATTTCCGCGCCCGGGTGAATCTGACGGCCGAACAGGCGGCGGGATCGTTCCCGGCGATGGT
>JBDHQG010000219.1:0-6939 GCA_039806925.1 Limisphaerales bacterium | reverse complement strand
CCCTGCTTCCATCCGTGGCCATCGGTGTTCATCCGTGGTTGAATTCCTTTCTTGCTGCATCGTCCGGCTAAGCGCTCGTCACCAGGCCCGCTGCGAGATCGGCGCAACGGTGCGTCGCCCAGATGGCCGCGCCGGTGATGGGGGCGAGATCGCCGAGATCGGAGGCGAGCAGCGCGCAGGAATTTTGTGATCCGCGCGGAGAGCGGTGCTCGAATGCGGCCCGGGCCTTCGTCAGGATTTCCTCCTTCATCTCATCCATCAACGCGCCGCCGAGAACGATGGTTTCAAGGGCGAACGCCTGATGCAGGCGGGCCGCCGCCTCGCCCGCCAGCCCGGCAAGCCGGCCGACGTATTCGCGCATCGCGATGTTCTCGGATTTCTTCAGCGCCTTCCGGAAATCGCGCCCGCGGAACCCGCCGAAAACCGGATGGGACTGCGCGGCGATGATGTGGCTGCGAAGCTGTTGCTCGCCGGCATCCGGCGTCCGCAACGCCGAGAGCTCCTGCCATTGGCCCCCGATGCGGACGCCCGCCCCGATTTGCGGGCCGACGAATACCGCGGCGAAACGTTGGACGGGGTGTTGAAGTTCCGCGGCGAGAATCCCAAGCGCGGCGACGTTGTAGAGCTGTCCGACGGCAATGGGCAGATCGAACCGGGCGGCAAGCCGCGTCTGCAGCGGAACGTTCTCCCAGCCGAGGTCCGGCGAACTTGCGACGACGGCGTCCCCGAGGATTTGCCCCGGCGCCGCGACTCCGATTCGGGAGACCTGCTCCATTTCGAGGTCGCATTCATCGACGGCGTAACGAATGCACCTGGCGATTCGCTCGACGACGATTTCCGGGCCGCGCTCGAGCTTGGTCGAGATCTTGGTTTTCCCCAGCAACGCGTGTCCGCCGGTGGTGAATACGCCGGCGCGGATGATGGCGGGGCCAATCTCCACGCCGACCACCACGGGGTTCGCACCGCCCGACGCCGGGTCTGTGAATCTCTGCGATGCGGACTTCATTGCCATCAGGATGCCCTTTCCGCACGGGAGAGAAAAGCCGCTCCTTCGTCGTTTCTGAATTGTAACAATTCCGGTCAACGTCCGTTCTGCCCGGATCATGCCCGGTCTGCCGCGTCCGCCGCTGGCATGGCCTTAGCTAAAGACGCGGCGTGGAGCGGACGCGGCCAGAAAGGGATGCCGGTCGCCGTGAAATCCGCTTCGTGAACCTTGCATATTGACCGATTATGAAACCACTCGTAGTTGTGCTGAGCATCATTTGTGTCGCGCTGGCCGCGCAGGTCTGGCTGCGGCAGGGCCCGGGAAACCGCGCCAGCCAGGAGATGAACGCGCTGGGCGCCACGGTGAATTCCCTCTCGAACGAAGTTCGCGAGACGCGCCTGAAGGCGGGTGAAGAGGCAAAACTGGCTGCTTACCTGCAAAGTAATTTGACGGTCAAGGTCACGGAATTGACGATGGCTTCGAACCGGCTGAGTGAGGCCGCCGTGGCGCTGGAATCTGCGCAGGCTGCGCTCAAGACCGCCCGGACGGAGGCGAAGCAGGGCAGCGGACGGGTGGCCGAGCTTCAACTGCAAAAGGATGAACTTCAGTCGAAGCTGGACGAGTTGGCCGGCTCCATCAAGACCCTGAATGCGCAGATTGCCGAAGCCAGACGCAAACTCGCCGCCGCCGAGGGCGACCGGGATTCGCTCTCCCGCGAACTCGCGAAGCTCCAGTCCGAAAAGGCCGATCTCCTGCGGCAGTTCAATGACATCGCCGCCCTCAAGGCGCAACTCGCGTTCCTGCGGGACGAGGCGGCGGTGAACCAGCGCCTCACCTGGATGTCGCAGGGCGTTTACCAAAACGCCTCCCGCAAAGGCGCGGAAGCCCTGGTGGCCAGGCCCGCCGCGCCGTCGCTCGCGGAAAGCCCGGCGCTCGAGGTGGAAATTCGTGAGAAGGGGACGCCTTCGGACGAGCCGGCGCGGAGCCTGCCTGCGAAGTGACCGGCGGGCGTCGCACCGTTGCGTGTGATCGGAAGTGGCGGTCAGAGGAGGGTGGGTTGTATGGACTGCGGAGGCAGGACTCCGCTTTGGCTGCACCTTCCGATCCTCCAACGCGCTTGGCTTCATCCACCGCGCAGCCAAAGCGGAAACTTGTTTCCGCAGTCCATATCTCCACCGGGGTTGCCCGCCACTTTCAATCGCACCCTGCGCCGTTGCGTTGTTTGACAAAGGCGTGGTCGTCCACTACCACAGGGCCCATGCGAAAACTCATTCCTTCCATCGTCGGACTCTGGATTTGCGGCGTGGCCGCGCTCGTGGCGGCTGATGGCCCGAAGACATTCAAGGTCGGCGAATTCACCTTCGAGCGCCCGGAAAAGTGGCAGTGGATCGAGGTGGCTTCCGCCATGCGCAAGGCGCAGCTGAAGGTGGAGGACGCGGCGAAGAAGGAGTCGGCGGAGGTGGTGTTCTTCCATTTCGGCGAAGGCGCTGGCGGCTCCACGCAGGCGAACATTGACCGCTGGCTGGCGCAATTCGCCGAGCCGAAAGAAAAGCTGAACTCGAAGGTGGAGAGCGTGACCGTCGGCGGACGCAAGGTCACTTACGTTCACGCCGAGGGCACCTACCAGAGCGGGATGCCCGGCGGACTGAAGACGCCCCAGCCAAACTCCATGCTCGTGGGCGGCATCATCGAGAGCGGGCAGGGCAATGTGTTCATCCGCCTGACGGGCCCGGTCGCGCTGGCCAAAGCTTCCCAGGCGGAATTCCGCAGGATGGTGGAAAGCCCCTTCGCGAAGAAATAATCCGCGCGGCCACTTCCGCTGTGCATTGGCTTCGTTGATTCGTGAATTGAACGACCATGCCCACAGACATAGAGAGAGCCGATGCCGAGAAGTGTCCGCCGGTAAAGAGGCGGATCAGACCGATATTCTCGCGCTGGATGGAACTCAGTAGCGCGCCGGGAAGAGTGAGAAAATTGCGCCAGACCCGAAGGCAGGGCGAGACCAGAGTCAGTGTTTGGAGAGGATAAATTTTCGCCGGGCCAGGCTTCTGGAAAGCAGCGCGCTTGCGGTCAGGGCTGCCAGGAGCTGACAGGAGAGCGCCACAAACATCCCCATCCAGCCCGGGAAGAACGGGAGGAAATGCCTGTGAAATCCGAACCGGGCGAGCAGATTCATGATTAGCTCGGTGTTCCAGAGGGTGAGCACCGGCAGCAGCAGGCCGACGACGCAGGTGCAGAGCCAGCTGACGATCTGGTGCATCGGGCGCAGGGAGAAGTAGAGGCCGATAACCGGCAGCGTGAGGTAGGAGACGATGGCCATCGCCAGCAGGCCAACGAAGCTGGTGAACTGATATTCCCATTGGTTGGGTTGAAACAGGCTCCGCATCCAGACGGGTTGCACGAGGCACGCCCAGGCGAGCAGGAGCGTGACAAACGCGGGAAGATATTGCAGGCGGATGCCGGCGAGTCGTCCGCGGATGATTTGCCGGGGCTTCAGCGGGGTGACGAGGAGAAGCTCGAAGGCGCCGGTCTCGCGTTCGCGGTGGAAGCTGCCCGCCGCGCTGAAGCTGATGCCCAGAAGAATCAGGACGGCCATCCAATACTGCGCGTCCCAGGCATCCCGCCAGCTGGTGGCAAAGATCAGTTCGCCGAGGATGATAAATCCGCACCAGCCCCATTTGGTCAGGCGCGCGTTCCAGGAGTATTGCTGGAGCCAGCCGATGGGATTCCGCTCCAGCGCACGGCGCATCTGCTGGCGCAGGAAGCCGTGGCTGACGACGGGACGGGAAAGGGCTTCATTGACGCGTTGACGCTGCGGCGAGGGCGGCGATTCCCGCCAGCCGCGCTCGACGCTTCGTCCGGCCATCATCAAGGCAAATGCGAGAACGAGACCACACGCGATCAGAAGACAACCCGACTGGACCATCCACGCCCGATGGACGGACGGTGGATAACTGGACCAGATATCGTTCCACACGGAGAGGGAGTTCACCCACATCGAGCCCGTGCCCACCATCATCAGCCGCTGACGATCACTTGGTATGTTGGTGTTCAGCGCGAACAGTTCCCGGAGTGAGGACAACGCTCCTTCACCGTGGCGGCCGGACGAGCGCACCGGAACACTCATCACAAAGCCCGTTCCGCCTCCCGCCGGCGGTGCCACCGGAGCCGCTGTCACGCTTTCCACGACGGCACCCTCGGCAACCATGAACAGGACCGCGAAGAAGAGGCTCAAGCTGACCGCGACGGCGACAGACTTCAGCCAGTCACGCGTCCATGCCGATGCCAGCAATCCCGCGGACAGCGCGAGCAACAAGGCGCCGAGGTTCAGCATCGCGGCCATGATGGCGTCGTTCGCGGTCACGCCTCCGAGCATCAGGGGCATCAACAACACGGGCAGCATGGTGAAATACAGCGTGAGCGCCCGCAGCGCGTGGGCGAGGCATTTGCCGACGACAATCCCGCGCGAGGTGAGCGGCGTGAGGAACAACAGGCCCAACGTGCCTTCACGTTTCTCGCGGCTGATGGCGTCCGCCGTCAGCAACGGGACCAGCAGCCACATCGCCACAAAGATGGTGGCGTTCATGCAACCGAACAGCTCCTGGCCAACGGCTCCGAACGGGTTTTGTCCCGGGACGCGAAATCCCGAGGCGGCATTCCACACCAGGCCGCCGCGCATTCCGAAGCTGGTTCCAGAAACCGCCGGCAGCAGCACCAGCGCCGCCGCAACGGTCAGCGCCCCGGCACCGATGACGCGCAGCCAGTAGTTGAACGGCCTGCGCGATTCCGCACGCAGCTCACGTTCAACGACGGGGAGGAAGGTCATGCGGTTGGACGATTCAGTAGTTGGTCGGTGGCCTCCGCGCGACAGGAGGGTGTCTTCCCCTGAGCGAGTCCCGCTGATACTGAGACGGAACGATCCCTATTTGAATCGCCGTGTTCGTGTCTATGGCAAGAAGAGCGCGAGCGGCAGCGTCCGAGATCGGCGGCATTTTGCCATCCCGATAAAGGCTCACCAGATGGGGCACCACGATTGAGGCTTCCGATCCAAAACTGGCCAGCGCACCAGCCACCGATGCACGAACGGCGGGCAAATCATTCGTCAACAAAACAACCAGCTTTGAAATTATGGCCGGGGAATGCTCGCGGTATGCTCCCAAGTTTTTGGCTGAACGAGCACGGACGATGGAATCTGGATCGCTCAGCGCCGCCATGAGCCGCTTCATGACGCTTTCGCTCTTCACTTGTCCCAAACCAAGCACAGCCCATCGACGAGTCTGTGGCAGAGGATCGTTCATGGCTTGCAAGTAGAGTGGCAGAGTCATCGTGACGTCTGCACGAGCCTGGACTAGAGCTGAAATGGCAGCACCACGGCCAGGATAGTCGGGACGAGCAGCCAGTCTGGCAGCCTCCCCATGCACGATGGCAATGTGACGGTTCATCCGGACCAGAGCATGAACGGTATCGGTGGCCACCGTCGGGTTTGTATCCTGCATCAGATGAATCAGCGCTGTGAGAACTTCCGGTTCATCCACAATGGGCTCCCTGGCCAAGCAGGACATGGCGGATCGCCGGACATGGGGGTGGTGATTGGTAAGCGCGGCCATCAATTGACCGCGAGCCGCCACGCCAATGGAATTGAGCGCCGTGAACGCCGCATCGCCAAGCTCAGGGTCTTCGATGAGCATGGCAATTCTCGGAATCACAGGAGCCGCGTTGCTTCCCAGAAGACGGAAGCCTGCAACCGCCAGACTTCGCCGACTGTCAGCGCCCTCAATCTCAAAGTTGAGCACCGATTGTCTCCCGGCAAGCGCAGCGAATGCCTTCCTCATTCTGGAATCACGCGTCTCCAACCAATCGACCAGCACGGTCGGTGCCTGCGGGCACATCGCAATCAATGCGTTGGATACACTCGCTGTATCACCGGCAAAATCATCGCTTGAATAAATGCCGTTCTCCAATTCCAGCCATCGGGAAAGTGACCGTCCTTCGTGCCTTGGTTCGCGATGATAAAGCATCAGGGCGACAAGGCTGGCGGCCAGTGCGACCACAACAGCGCGGCGTCTCCAAGACCAGCCAAACCAGAGGCCCACCAAGCCGAGGTGCTGCGTCCACCGGCTTACAGTCGGAAGGTTCCTGGCGAACCAGTCACTGCGTCTCGCCACGCGTGACGCGGAGGAAGACTTCTTCGAGGCCGAGTTCATCTTCACGGAGTTCCGTCAGTTTGGCGCCGCCGGTCACGAGCGTCTCGGCGATGAGGCTGTGGTCGATGTCGTGGTTCACCAGCGTGATCTTGATGTGGCCGTCCTCGGACTCGGCGGCGCTGACTTCGGAACGGGTCTTGAGCAGCTCGATGGCGCGGCCTTGATCGCTGGAGACTTTCACCCACACGACGCGTCCGCTCGACGCGTGATCGCGCACGCCCTGCACGGGGCCGGCATAGATGAGCTTGCCCTTTTCAATGATGGCGACGCGGTTGCAGAGGGTTTGCAGCTCGCTGAGGATGTGGGAGCTGATGATGATGGTTTTCCCCATGCGCTGAAGCTCCTGCAAAATCGCCATCATCTCAATGCGTGCGCGGGGATCGAGACCGGAGGCGGGCTCGTCGAGGAGGAGCACCTTGGGATCGTGGATGAGCACGCGGGCGAGGCCGAGGCGTTGCTGCATGCCGCGGGAGAGGGCGCCGATGAGCGCGCCTTTCTTTTCGCTGAGGCCGACGAGTTCCAGCACGTCGTTGACGGTCTTCTCGCGTTGCGCGGTGGGAATCTTGTAACAGGCGCCGAAGAAGTCGAGGTACTCGGTCACTTCCATGTCCTTGTAGACGCCGAAAAAGTCCGGCATGTAGCCGATGACGTGGCGGACGGCATCGGCATCGCGCACGACATCGTGGCCGAGGACGAGGGCCTGGCCGGCGGTGGGCGTGAGGAACGTGGCGAGGATGCGGAGCGTGGTGG
>JBDHQG010000218.1:0-6955 GCA_039806925.1 Limisphaerales bacterium | reverse complement strand
GGCCTCGTCCACGAATGGGTCATCAACCTCTCGCTCTACCTTTCGGCGGGACGAAACCTCTTCGGCACGATGATGCTCTACTTCCTCCTCCAGGCCGCCGGGCTGCTGTTGGAACGCCGCTTCCTCGCGGGAAAGCCCGCCGCCAAAATCCTTCTCGCCTGGCTCGTGGTCTTCGTGCCCGCGCCCCTGGTCCTCAACGAAGGAATGCTGCGGGCGCTTCGCCTCTGGCCTTATTGAACCCGGCCGCTGGTCAACGGCCACTCGGACACCGATCACGGCCCGAGTTGTCGCAACTGGAAAAACCGCGCGGGACCGAGGATTGCATTGGTGTAGCTGGCGTTGGTTTGCGCCGGATGAAACGGTGCGCTCAGGGGGCTGAATGATCCGGACAAACTGTCCGTGGCGAAGATTTGATAGAACAGGTTGGTGTCCGCAGGCCAGTCGAAGACAAGCCGGCCGGAAATAACATTCACTCCCAGGCGAAGCGGTGCCGGAGCCGGCGGCTGCCAGATGCTGAAAAAGGAAGCGGGCTTCAGCCCGGCGCGCTCAAACGATCCCGCCACGAACAGCTCCCCTTGCGGGCCGAACGCCAGATCCTCCACGCCCTGGTTCATGCTGAACGATGCCATGCCGGAGCCGAGGGCCGACCACGATGTTCCGTCCCACTTCGCGATGCCATGAACCGCCAGGCCCGAAGCTGTCGTGAAAAATCCCCCGGCATAGACCGCGCCGTTCCTCACCGCGATGGCCATGACCGGGCCGTTAAGACCGCCGCCCAATGCGGACCAGGTGCTCCCGTTCCATTTGGCGATGTTGGTCACCCAGATGCCTCCTGCCTGAAGAAACGCGCCGCCCACATACAAATCGTTGCCCTCCACGGCCAGGGCGTATGCCGATGAAGTGCTGAGGCCCGTTCCCAACGGCCACCATCGTGTCCCGTCCCAGCGCGCAATCCGGTTCGCATTGGTCCCGGCGGCCGTCGTGAACGCGCCGCCCACGTACAGGTTCTCTCCACTGGCAGCGAGCGCGTACACGATGCCGTTCATGCCGGGTCCGAACGGAGACCAGTTCGTGCCGTTCCACCGGGCGATGCGCGCCGCATTGGTCCCGCCCGCGGTCGAAAAGGGGCCGCCCGCGATCAAGTCATTGCCATACATGGCCAGGGCGTTCACGCCCACGTTCACGCCGCTGCCCAGCGCCGACCAGTTCGTGCCGTTCCAACGCGCGACGCGCTCCGCTGCCACTCCATCCGCCATGCGAAAGGAGCCGCCGGCATACAGCGTGGAACCCGCCGTCGCCAGCGCCGAAACCTGTCCGTTCATGCCCTGGCCCACGGGCCGCCAGTCGCTGCCGTCCCATCGGGTGATGCGATTGATGGGAACGCCGCCGGCCCGCGCAAAACTGCCGCCGACATACACGTTCGTGCCGGTGACGGCGATGGCCGAGAGGCTCACGTCGAATCCACGGCCGAGCGCCGTCCAGTTGGTTCCATCCCACCGGCCAACGCTGTTGAGCAGCAAACCACCCGCGCGAGAAAAAGTGCCGCCGGCATAAAGCAAACTTCCCTTCACCGCCAGCGAATAGCCCGTGCCATTGACGCCCGACCCGACCGCCGTCCAGTTCGTGCCCTTCAAGCAGGCGATGTTCGTCGCGGCTATTCCGCCGGTCGGAGTGATCGCGCCCACGGCGGTAAATATGCCCGTCAGGTAGATGTTGGTTCCCTCCACCGCCAACGCGCGCACGGTGCCCGCAGAGCCCACTCCGCCGGGCTGCGACCAGGCGGCTCCGTTCCACCTGGCAAAACCGTAATTGGCCAACCCTCCGGCCGCAGTGAAGAAGCCGCCCACGTACAACTCATTGTCGCGGACGGCGAGCGCGAGAACCTGCCCCGGCTGGCTGACTTGAGTGATTCCGCTTCCCAGCGCCGACCACGTCGATCCATCCCACTTCGCGATGCTGTTGGCCGTCACCCCGCCGATGCTGGAGAAAGTGCCCGCCACGTAAACATCGTTGCCGATAACCGCGATGGCGTTGATGCCGGCGCTCAGCCCGGTGACGCCGAGCGGAAACCAGTTGGTGCCATCCCATCTTGCGACCGCGCCCGCGTTCACGCCGCCGGCCTTGGTGAAACCGCCGCCGACAATCAGGTCGTTCCCGCGCCACGCCATCGCGTTCACCGCGGTGGAATTAAGACCCACTTCGTTCGTAATCCCGCCGCCGAGGCTCGACCAGTTCGTGCCATCCCACATCGCGAGAGCATGCGCTTGAGGATTGCCAATCATCGTGAAAAGCCCGCCCGCATACACGCGTCCCGCGCGCGCGATGATGGCGTTGACCGCTCCGGTCACGGTTCCACCCACCGGCCACCAGCCGCCCGCGCTGCTCCAGCGGGCAATGTAATTGGCGCGCGACACCTCTGCAGCCTCGACGCTGAACGGCCCGCCCATGAACAGATCATCGCCGCTCACCGCGATGGCCCGGATCTCGCCGGCGCCGGGAGCGCTGAACCGGCCATCCCAGTTTTCGTCGCCGGGCGCTCCCTTGCCCTCATGGGGCGTCAGGCAGACCGAAAACAGGAAGAGGAAAAACGGCGCGACCCGGCGCGACCGGCCCGACATGCGAAACAACGACATGACATTCATAACGGTGGAAAGCCCTAAAAGGCGGCATCATAGTATCCATCCCGCCGCAAAGCGCAATCGCAGAAGCCCGGAATAACAGGGCTGCCGAATACGGAGATAAAGAGGCGACGCGCCATTCTGGTTGGCCAGATCAATCGTCCGCCAAAATTCTTCTGTCCCATCTCAAGCCCGCCCCATTTACTTCGCGCGTGAGTTCTTGGTCATGAACGCGCCCGTGTCTCCGCGACGCCGCTGGAAGCTCCTCGTCCAACTGGAAGCCTTCGCCGCCGCACCCGGCTGGCCGGGATGGCTGCTGCTCGCGGCCATCACGCTCTTCATGCTCTGGGCCGGTCTCGACCCGAAGGGCTATCGCTTCCACAACGAGGTGGACTGGGTGGAGAACGGCGGCGGGCTGCGCTTCGGACGCTTCGGGCGCGCGGAGACGAAGCCGTTCCTCTCTCGCGAACAAGTTGCCGCGTTGAACACGCACGGCTTCGCCCTCGAACTCGTCTTCGAGCCGCCGCGCAAGTGGGACTCCACGTTCCGCGTGCTGACGTCGTTCCACAGCGGCGCGGACGCCTCCCAACTCCTCATCGGCCAGTGGCGCGAGCATCTCATCCTCATGAACGGCGATGATTACAATCACGCCCGACGCACGCCGCGAATCACCGCCGACACCGCGCCATTCGGCCCCGGCCCGCTGACCTTGATCATCAACAGCAGCACGAATCGCACGAGTCTCTTCCTGAACGGCGAGTTGATCTCCGCCAGCCCGAAGCTGCATCTCACGCTGCCCGCCGCGCCGGAACCGGGCCGGTTGACGCTGGGCAACACCGCGAACGCGAGCCTGCCGTGGCGCGGCGTGATCCGGCAGTTCGCGCTCCTCGGCCGGCCGCTGACGTCCGCCGAAATCCGTTCGCGCGCGCAAGCTCCATCGAGCGCGGAGCGACCGCCGGATGACGCGCTCTTGTTTTACCGCTTCGCACAGGGCGGCGGCGTCACGGTGGCCAATCAAGGTTCGTTGCCCGTGCCGCTGTCGATTCCGTCGCGGCTGTATGCGCTCGGTCACCGGTTCTTGACCGGCTCGCTGGCCGCCGTCACGCCGCGCAATCTGCTCGCCCTCGATTCCGTCGTGAACTTCATCGGCTTCATGCCGTTCGGAGCAACGTTCGCTCTCCTCCTTCAGGCGCGAGGCCACGGCCGGGTTCGATCGGTGCTTGTCGCCACGCTGGCATCCCTGATGTTGAGCCTCTTGATTGAGAGCCTTCAGGCATGGATGCCGCCGCGCGATTCGAGCCTGCGCGATCTGCTGCTGAACATCGGCGGCGGTTGTCTGGGCGCGTGGATGTGGTCGTGCTCACGCGGATGGTTGAAGCGTTTCCATTCCGTTCAGAATGCCGGAGAGGAGCGTTGAATTAGTTCATTTCTTCTGTAAGGCTCCGCCCGCCGTTTCAGGAGATCAGAATGGAGCCCCATCACGAGGATGGCCTCCCACAAACTCGTTATGACAACCATCGACCTTGCCTCCCGTCTCACGCCGGCCATCCATCGGCCGGCTCATTGCCTGCTGGTGTCCCTGCTGTTCCTGGTTTTCTCGCTCACCGCGACGCCGGGCCATGCGCAGACGGGCGCCGGTTCCGCGCTCATGTTCGATGGCGTGAATGATTTCGCGCAAGTGGCCAACAGCGCGTCGCTCAACGTTTATCCCATCACGATCATGGGCTGGCTCCGGTCGTTCGATCAAGGACTCGACCGCGGCATCGTGAACAAATATCCCGTCAGCTCTTTCAGTGGATACAACGTGTACTTCCATCAGGGCCGCGTGCGTGCCTGGTATTTTCGCGATGGGAACAACTACGTCTGGGACGGCGGGCGCGGGCTGGACAGCGGCTTTGTCGCCGGGCTCTGGCTGCACTTCGCGTTCACCGTGGATGCCACGGGCGGCAAGCTCTACATCAACGGCGTCCTGCGTGCGAGCCAGGCGTGGACCGGCACGCCGGGGCCGACGACGCAGCCGCAGGAAGTGCAGCTCGGGCGCTACGCGAACAACTTTCTCAACGGCGAGCTCGACGAGGTGAGCATCTGGAACGTGGCCTTGTCGCAAAGCACGATCGCCGCCGCGATGAATCGCAAACTGGCTGCGAACGAAAATGGGTTGCTGGCCTGCTGGCGTTTTGATGAAGGAACCGGAATCACCGCGGCGGATCTCGCATCCAGCGCCGCGGGCAACAATGTCGCCACGCTCAACGGCGGCATCGCGTGGACACCCTCCGGCGCGTTGCTCAGCCCGCTGGTGAACACGCTGGACATCAACAGCCAGACCATCCACGGCGGCGTGGGACTTCGTGGCGAGGTGAATCCGATGGGCCGGCCCACGACGGCATGGTTCGAGTGGGGCACGAACACGAGCTACGGCAACCTGACCACGGCGGCCAATGTGGGAGCGGGATCGAACTTCGTCGCCGCCGGGGCGTTGCTTTCCGGCCTGCAGGCGGGCCGCACGTATCATTACCGCTACGTGGCGACGAACTCGAACGGGCGCGCGAACGGCGTGAACCAGACCTTCACCCAGCCCGCGTGGCCGCCGCCCGGCGGGGTGCCGCCGTTGCGCAGTTCCTTCTATGATCCGAATCTCGCGAACTGGGTGGAATACGAATCGCGCGCGGAATGGGACAGCTCCGTGCCGATGACGATCGAGGCGTGGGTTTACCGGCAGGACGCGAATCGCTACGAAACAATTCTCTCGCACGACTGGCCCGGCTCGTACTGGCTGGGCTTCGCGCCGCGGCTGCGCTTTTACCGCGGCACGAACTACGCCGAGGTTTCCGCCGTCGTCCCGGCGTACAAATGGACACATGTCGCCGTGAGTTACGACGGCGCGCTCGCGCGGTTTTATGTGAACGGCGATCTTGCCGGCACGCGCGCGCTGGCCAACACCGGCGCGGGCAAGCTCCGCAAGTTGCGTGTCGCACACAACGGCACCAACCCAAATGATTTCTCCGCCGTGGATCGTTTTTCGGGAAACCTCGACGAAATCCGTCTCTGGTCCGTGGCCCGCAGCGCGTCGGAGATTCAGGACGCGATGTATCGCGAAGTGCGCGGCGAGCCGGGCCTGGCGGCGGCGTTTCCTCGCGGCGGGACTATTGAAGAAATCACCGGCCTCGTCGGCTCCGGCAATCCACCGCCCGAACAAATCTTCGGCATGGTCCCGCGGGATTTGGTCGTGCCGCGCGCCGCTGTTGCGCCCACGGCCGACGGCAACCCGATTCTCGCCACGGAATATCTCGGCGCGGAACAGCTGGTCATTCGCTACCCGAACCAGCCGGAGATGATCGACCAGCGCGCTTACTTCGTTCACACGGACAATGATCTTTTTGTCGCCACGTCGTTGAGCATCGATCCGCCGGGAGACTGGAACATCACCAACTCGTGGCTCAGCCTCTACATCGACACCACGAACGCCAAGCCGGCGCTGGCGGAATACGCACAAGCCCAGCTCATCACGCCGCTCGATGGGGGCAGCCGATCGTCCTGGCTGAATGGCGATGGGTTCGGCAGCTATTATTTCTGCCAGTCCGGCGGCGGCATCACCCTTCCCCGCCCCTGCACGCCGCGGACCCTCTATCAAGTCGGCCAGCGCTTTTGCGGCGTGGACATCGAATTCCCGACCGCCGTCTGCACCGAGTTCCGCGTCTCGCGAACGCTGCTTGGCAGCTTCAGCGAATACGACGGCGTGGCCATCGGGCAGATCAACTTCACGCCGTCCGGCGATCAAACGTTCGTTCCCGAGAACGGCTTCGAGGCGTCGCCCGCGACGTGGCTCACGATGTCTTATGGCGAAGGCAGCGCGAGCCTGCCCCGCGTGCGCTGGAGCGGGCGCGTCTTCGCCGGCCTGACCAACACCACCACGCCGCTGCCGAACTACCGCGTGTCGCTTCTCACGGAAGGCGCCGGCGCCAGCGTGTTCACCGATGGCAACGGGCGGTTCAATTTCGACATCCCGATGCCCACGAACCAGAACATCTTCGCGCAGGCGGAGCTGGAGGCGTTCGGGCGCTACACGCTGGCAAAGATGAGCGCCAGCCCGCCGGTCACGCCGCCGGTGTTCGTGTCCACCAACGTGTTCGTGCTCACCAACCGCGTCGTGTTTCCCGGCCTGTCGCCCGCGGCCGGCGGCAATGTTTTGTTGCCGAACGTGGACTTCTTCGTGCAACGCCAGCTGACCGACGCTTCCGGCATCGTCAGCGCGTCGCCGACGAATCCGATGGTCGGCACCGCCGTGCGCCAGGGCGGCGTGGGCGGACTCGGGGAAATCGTCACGCTCACCGGCACCA
>JBDHQG010000217.1:0-6970 GCA_039806925.1 Limisphaerales bacterium | reverse complement strand
CGTATCTCGCGGAACTCGCCACGGCAGTGGACGACTGGTTGATCGGGCAGGGCCGTCGAAAATAGCAGTCGTTCCCCGCCGGCGATCCGGTTAATCGGACAGGTCTGGAAGCCGGTCCTGCTGCTTTGCTCCGGCAAAGATTCACTCCAGATCGATCCGGCCCCAATCTTCCGGCCGGCCCTGCACGCCGGAACGCGGCGACCATGCAATGCGTGACTTGTTGATGTTCTCGCCGGGTGCCGCGTCGCGCTTGTCGCCATCGTAGACAATCACATTGAAACCCAGCCGGCGCTGGCCGCGCTTGAGGCCGATTTCATCGAACGGAACCGCCGCCTGAATGCGGTAGCCATCCAGCGTCCGACGCGAGATCAGGCGCGTCCTCGGTGCCGTCTCTTCCACCGGTCCCTGGTTCGCATCGGCATCGCGCGCGGCGCGGACGACGCCGGTGGTGTCGAACGGAAAGATTCCGAGCTTGTAGCAACCCATCGTGTGCTCCGCGCCGGCGGCGGGATCGAAACAGATCTCCACCGAGTCACTGCGCCAGTGGCCTTTGATGTCATTGGGCTCGATGTTGGTTACGACGACGTCGTCCTTCACCTGCACGTTGATGAAGAGCATCCTGCCGTCGTGCGTAAGTTGGACGACCGCGCTGCTGTCCGTGGCGGCAGCGACCTTGCCCTGGACGAGATTGGTCGGAGTGATGGCGAGCGTGATGGATTGCCCCCAACCTCGTTCCGAGCCGTCCAGGGCGGGCGTCGATTTGATGCGCGGCACGCTCGCGCGAGGCAGTGGATGAAACTTCGCTTTGGCTCCGGCGGTCCACTCCCCGGAGCGAAACGTCGCGGCGAGCTCGCCGTCGCCCGATTGACCGGATGGTGGCGTGACTTTCAGTTCAATCGTCGCCTTGGAATGGGCGGCAACACTCACCATTTTCGAAGCCGGCTGGACCATCCAGCCGGCCGGAGCCGAGATCTCCAACTGGCCTTTCGCCGCGCTTGATCTGGAATTGACGATTTCAACTCTCACGAGACTGGCTTCGCCGTCGACCAACGGGATGTCGCCTTGAATCTGCGCCGCGACGTGTTCCAGGCGGTGCTCGCGCACCCAGCGGCGGTAATTGGCGAAGGCCGGCCGGGGAACGAACTCCAGGGCAATCTCGGGCGGCGACGGCTGCTTGGAAAAGCCGGCCGGCGCCACCGCCGGCGACGAAAGCGGCAGGCCGGCGAGCAGGTTGGACTCGACGCCGTTGATGGAAGCGAAATTTTTCACAAGCGTGAAGCGTTGCGGGCGCTGGAGCCACGGGGAGCCGCCGAAGTTTCCGAAGGCTTGCGAGCGATGGTTGGCCAGCGCCATCGCGGCGATCTGGCCCGGGACGCGTCCATCGGCGAGCGGTTCATTGACGGGGATGGTGGCGGTGACTTCACCGCCACCGCCGCTGAAAAAGAGGCGGCGTGGTTGCCACACGGACAGTCCTTCTTTGCTGAGCTGAAGCGGGAAACGTTTGGGATCGGCCGCCGCTGCGAAGGCCTCGGTGGCGAGCACGCCGGCAGCTTGATGATGGCCGTGTTGTCCCGGAGTCGGCGCGGGATTCATGGTGACGATAATCTCCGGCCGCAGCGTGCGGACGAGCCGGACGAGTCGTTCGAGGGTTTGTTCCCTGCCCCATTTCTCCAGCGTGGCGGCGACGCTTTCGGTGTAGGCCCAGTCGAGTTGGTCGAGGAAGTAGCAGTAACGAACGCCCAGCGTCGCGAGGCAATCGCGCAACTCCGCTTCGCGCAATGTGCCGAGGGCGGCGCCGCCCTGGGTGCCGACCATGTTGCCGCCGCCTTCGCCGCGCGTGCAGTAAACGTTGGCAACGATGGACGTCTGGCCGAGCGCGTAACGCGCCAGCGTGGCGGCCATGCCGGTCTCGTCATCCGGGTGCGCGAAGACACCCATGATGTCCGTCTTGAGGAGCGCGGCACCTTGTTTGGGAGCCGCCGCGGTGCCTTGGGCGGGCGACGCCGGGGTAATTGCGGCAAGACTGACGAGGATGAGGAGAAACCGGAGGCTCATGCCCGTTTCTGTCACTTCAAGGACGGGGTGTCCACACACATTCGAATGCAACGCTCCAGGTTGACGAAAAGGAGTTCCAGTTTAACGTCCTGACAGTTTCAGTGACTCACCGGAATGCAGCCGTCGTTTCATCCAGTTTCAGTTTGTCGATCCGTCCATGTCCGTCGAAGTGATGCGGCCGGTCCGGCCCGGGCGTGCCGCCCTCATTCCGGCGGTTTCACGCTCATCGAATTGCTGGTCGTCATCGCCGTCATTGCCATCCTCGCCGCCTTGATGCTTCCCGCGTTGGGCGACGCGAAGGAGAAGGCCAGACAGGTCCAATGCGTGACGAACCTCAAGCAGATTGCCTTCGCGATGCACGAGTATGTGGAGGAATCCGGGCTTTATCCGTGGCGCGTGATTCCGTCTGACGGCGGTTCCCACACCATGACGCAGGCGGCCAAATCCTTCCAGGTGATGTCCAATTATGTGCTGACGCCAAAGATATTGGTTTGCCCCAGCGATCGGCGGCTGGTGGTGGACAGCGTCGTTCAGGTCAAGAACACCAACGTCTCTTACTTCGCCGGCATCGAAGCCCAGGAGGATCAGCCGAGCATTCTCGTTGCGGGCGACCGGAACATCACGGGCGGACGCAATGGGCGGAACTGCCCGGTGGCCGAGGTCTATGGAGTGGCGACCGAGTTCTCCATGCTGCAAATTCCGAATGCCGGCTGGTCCTCAAACATCATTCACCGCAACAGGGGCAACATTGCGCTGGGTGACGGCAGCGCGCACCAGACGAGCCCCGCGGACCTTCGCGAGCGGTTGATCGGCTCGGGCGATGACGAGGGCGCCTTCAACAACCACATCCTCCTGCCTTGACGCGGGCGTGTGACGCGTCGCGACACTTCGTCACACCCGCCGTCACGCCCTGGCACAAGCTTCCGGCCTCTCGCGATCCACGATCCGCCCTGGGCATTCCAAAAAACCCTGATTTCACGGGCATTTCGAGCGATTCGGGCGCTGGCATTTTTCCTGTTGAAGGAGAAGACGTCGGTCAATCGGCCCGGCGGATCGGGCTGGAAGATTTAACACGCGCGCCCGCTCCAAGGCGGTGAGCAGGGCTCGCGCGACAATAAACTTACCGCCGGATGAAAGGTAACTATGAACTTGGTAACTCGTTGGGACCCGTTCCGGGAAATGGAAGACTTGCAGAAGCGCCTCACCTCCATCTTCGGCGTCGCGCCCGGTCGCGTGGCAAACGGCAAGGAAGACATGACCGTGGCTCAATGGCTGCCGCTCGTGGACATCACCGAGGATGATCGCGAATACCTGATCAAGGCCGAGCTGCCCGAGGTGCGCAAGGAAGACGTGAAGGTCACCGTCGAGAACGGCGTGCTGACCCTCAGCGGCGAGCGCAAGTTTGAGAAGGAAGAAAAGGACAAGCGCTACCACCGCATCGAGCGCGCCTACGGCAGCTTCACGCGCAGCTTCAGCGTGCCGGACGACGCCGATGACTCGAAGGTCTCCGCGGAGTTCAAGGATGGCGTGCTGACCGTCCGTCTCGTGAAGAGCGAGAAGTCCCGCCCGAAGGCGATTGACGTGAAGGTCGGCTGAGCGCGGAGCATTGGGTTGGTTGGACAAGCCGGGCGTCGCGTTGTGTCGGCGCCCGGCCTTTTTTAGTGCTTGAACTGATGCTGCTTGCTGATCTTCGCCAGCCGCTCTTCCCAGTCTCCCTTGTGCAGCAACGGATCCGCGTCCGTGCCCCAGAGCTTCTTCACCATCTCGCGCTGCGGCACGAAGGGACATTTCGCCTTCGGGTTCTTGTGCGAATCATCGATCTGCCGCAATGCGAGCTGGGCGCCGGACATCAGCGCCGGCTTGTCCGGCCGGCCGAACTGCGAATTGAGCTGGGCGGACGCCTCATCCAGCGCGCCCCAGCGTTCGGCATCCGTCTTGCCCCACAGCGTGGGCTGCGTGTCGAGCCGGGCGAGATTCCAGAACGCGATGCGAATCTGGCGCACCGGCTTGAAGGCATGACTGATCAATTCGGTGAAAAGCTCCTGCAAGGCCGCGTTGATCACCGAATTCAGGAACTGCGGGTGCTGAAAGCGATGTCCGGCGCCCAGCTCGCTGAAGTCATTGAAGCGGATCGTCAGGCTCATCTCCCGCGCCTGAAGCTGTTCGCGGCGCAACTGCCCCACCAATCGCGTCGCCTCGCTCAAGGTGAACGTCAGCGCCGCGTCATAATCCGGCTCGTCATAAGGCAGCGTGGTGTTGCTGGAGATCGTGGTGCGATCCTTCACTTCGAGCAGCAGCGGCTCGTTCCACTGGCCGTTGGCAAAGAGCCAGAGCTGCTGTCCCCAGATGCCGAACTTCTGCTTGAGCAGGCTGGACGGCATCTCCGCCACGTCGCCGAACGTCCGCGCGTCGAGGCCCGCCAATGCCCGCTCGCGCCGGCTGCCCAGGCCCGACATCTCGCGCACGGAACGATCCTTGAGAAACTCCTTTTCTTGCCCGGCCGGCACCTCGATGAAACCCGGCTTGGCCGCGTCCGTGGCCAGCTTGGCCAGCCGCGCGGAACTCGCCAGCCCGCCTGAGACCGGGAGCTTCACTTCGCGGCGGATGCGTTCACCGATGGCCTTCATGTAATCCAGCGGCGTGATGCCCCGCCAGACATGCTGATCCATCGTCGTGCAGTCGAGAAACCCTTCATCGATGGAAATGGGCACCAGCGTCGGCGAATACTCCTCCAGGATGCGGAACATCTCCTGCGACAGCCGGCGATACTCGTCATACTGCGGACGGCACAACACGCCGTGCGGGCACAAACGTCGGGCCTCGAAACAGGCCATCCCGGTTTTCACGCCGAACTTTTTCGCCGCGCGATTGGCGGCGATCACAATGCCATCGCCCCGCCGTCCGCCGCCCACCCACACCGCGCGCCCCTCCAGTTTCCTGTTCAACGCGATCTCGCAGCTGGCGAAAAAACTGTCGCCATCGACATGCAGGATGCGGTTCACCGGCTTCATGCGCGTCAATCAGGCTAGCGCGCCCGGAAGGATCGCCAAGAAACAAAGTTTGAAATAATTCGAGGCTCGGACGGCATTTGTCCGACCGGGCTCAACGCCGGCGCAGAAACGCCAGCCCCACCACGAGCGCCGACCACGCCACGCAACCCCAGCCGAAGACATCGCCATACCGGCGGTAGATGGTCGGCTCACGCCGCGCGCCATTCAGCAGCGGCACGTCGAAACGCTTGTAGCCTGGTCCATACGCATCGGTGGTTCCGGGAAAGTATTCCTCCGCCAAATGACCGCGCGCGGAAACCCAGCACGTCAGGCCGTTGTTCGCGCAGCGCACCATCGGCAGACCATTCTCCACCGCGCGGAAGACCGAGCTCGCCGCGTGCTGCCACTGCGCCGCGCTCTCGCCGAACCAGCCGTTGTTCGTGAGGTTCAGCAGGAAATCCGTGTCATCCTCCACATCCTGCCGCGCGAGAGAGGCGAAGACGTCCTCGAAACAAATCAGCACCGAAGTCTTGAAGCCCAGCTCAGACGAATGAAACGGAACCGCCTTCCCGCCCGACGCGAAGCTGCCCATGCCCGTCCAGCGCTCGATGAACGGGAGCCAGCGCGCGAGCGGAATGTATTCGCCGAAGATCACGAGCCGGCGCTTGCGATACGTCGCGCGAATTTCCCCGTCCGGGCTCACGAGAAAGCTGGAGTTGAAGGCGTCGTGCGCGAAGGGATCATCCGAATCACGGCGCGGCGCGGCATCGTCCGCGCCGAGAATCAGCCACACGCCATGCCGGCGCACGAGATTCGTGACCGCGCGATGAATGTTCGTGTCGAAGCGCAGGTAGCCCGGCACCGCCGCCTCCGGCCAGATGAGCAGCGCGGGCTTGTTCGTGCCGGCGTTGCTGGTCAGCGCGCGTTCGGACAGCGCCAGGAGCTGCTCGAAGCGTTGGGCGTTTTCGTCCGGCGACCAAATCATCCGCTGCGGAATGCTCGGCTGGACGAGCGCGACCGGCAGTTGAGCCTGGGCGATGTCCGGCGCGAGCAGCCTTTGAAAACCCCACGCGACGACCGCCGCCGCTGCGAGGAACGGCAGCAGCATTTCGCTCATCCACAGGCGCGGGCTTTGTGAACGCCGGATCACCACCGCCGCGGCGCACAGCAGCGACACCGCGAACCACGCGTTCAGGAACGACACGCCGGCCACGCCGGCCACCGAGGCAATCTGGATGACCGGCAGCATTTGAAACTGCGATGTGCCGAGAAAATTCCACGGGAAGCCCGAGAGAAAACGGCCCTGAATCATTTCGCCCGCCACCCACAGCGCCGCGCACGACAGCGACCACATCACGCGCTGCACCCAGCCTGCGGAAAGGATCAATTCAAACGCGCCAGCAATTCCCGGCGGCTCCGGTTCCGTCGAAGCTCGCGCGGGAAACATTTTCCAGCAGAGCCAGACCCACGCGCCTTGATACAGCGCGAGGTATCCGCTCAGCGCCAGCCACGCCGAGATCGGCGCGAGCTTCATCACGGGAATGTTCAGCAGCCAGTAGAGCGATGCGAGGTGATGCGTCAGCCCGGCGACGAAGCCGAGGCGAAACGCCGTGCGCCCGTCCGTGCCGATGGCCACCGCGAGCATCGCGCCCGGGGCGACCCACGCGAATCCGGCGACGCCAATCTTCGGAAACGCGCACGCCAGCAGCAGCGCCGCGCCGACGGCCAGCAGCCAGCGGCGTTTGGTGACAGGAGGTTTTCCGGACTCGTTCAACAGCGCGGAGCTTGCCGGAGGTCGGGAGCCGGCTCAAGGCGCAAGCAGTCTCAGCCGGACCCATGCAGTTGAGTTCCGGGTGGAACGGGCCACCGGCCCGTTCTGTCGGGCGACCCGCCCGGCAGCGGTGCGCACCGTACGCACATGAAAT
>JBDHQG010000216.1:0-6979 GCA_039806925.1 Limisphaerales bacterium | reverse complement strand
CGGTGTCAGCCCGAGAGTTCCGGTGCCTGAACGCCCGCCCGAAGGAGGACGCACGCCGGGAGCGTTCGGCGTCGAACGCGGCGCGGCGGCATTTCCGCCGGCGAAACCGGTGTTCACCGGGCGGGCCACCGTGAGCGTGCGGCCATCGTTGTCCAGCACTTCGCGACGGAGCGTGCCGCGCGGGGCTTCGGAAGTCGGACGCAGGGACACGCGGCGGACGCCATCGCGGCTCACGGCGGCGACGCGGTCGTAGCCGACGCCGCGATTCACGACGGCGTTGTTCACGGTGACGTAGTTGTTCACCACCGTTGTCTCGCGATGAATCTCGCGGGCGCGGTGCGAGGTGACGTAATAGTGCGACGGGCGGCGATCACAGAAACGGTTGAACGGCAGGTAAACGTAATGGAAGTCCGCCAGGCCGAAATCAAAACCCACACCGACCGAGATGGAGTTGTGGTAAAAGCCGTGTCCTCCCCATCGTGCCGACGGCGGCAACGGCGCCCAGCCGCAATACGCACTCGAATAACGCCAGCTCACCCAGGCCGGTCCCCAATGCACGTCCGGCACCCAGACCCAGCCGTAATGCCCGTGCGTGGTCCAGCGCCCGTAGTGAAACGGCGCCCAGCCCCACGAGTAATCCGAATACCAGTACCAGCCGTTGTCCGTCCACAGCCAGCGGCCGCCGTCCGCATAGGGACGCCAGCTCTGGTTCCAGACGGCGATGGTCGGACGCCAGCAGCGGCCGTAACCCGGCACGTCGATCCAGGTGCCATAAGGCGCCAGCTCGCTGTAGAAGTAATTCACGCTCACGGGCTGCGTAGCGGCGGGCACGGTGTAGACCACGGCGGGCGGAAGCGTGCCAGTGGCCGGGGTCGTGGCTTCCACCGCGGGCGCGGCGGCTTGCGCCGTGTTGGGTGGATAAATGTTGGTCGCGGGCGTGGTCAGCGCGACTCCCGGGGGCAACGGCCGCGCCGCGCCAGCGGCCTTCTTCGCGGCGATCGCCTGCGGCGTGGCGTCCTGCGCAATCAGCGTGGTGATGATGTTGGTCGGCACGCCGAGATCATGAAGATAAAGGATCTCGGCGGAGCCCATGTTGAAATAGCCCGGCGAATTCGTGATGTAGGCCATCAACACATCCTCGCTCACACCGCCCTGGATGAGTTGGACGACGTCAGTGAGCGCGGGAGCGAGATTCAATTCCGGCGGCGGCGTGGCTTCCAGCACCACATTGGTGTCCGCGGGAACCGGCTGCGCCGAACCAAGGGCGGACGGCGAAGGGGCAGGCGCGGCGGGAGCGGAATTCGTAATGAGGATCGAGCCGGGCGGAAGCGCGGCTGTGGCGGCCGGCGCCGGCGTTGACGTCACGGGCGCAGCGGGAACAGCGACCACCGCCGGCGCCGGCGTCGCGGCGACGGTTACTGGCGCGGGATTCGAGACCGTCGGGATTTCCGTCGCCGCGTTGACTTTCTGGCCCTGGCAGCCG
The DNA here is from genome assembly GCA_039806925.1 of Limisphaerales bacterium. Lineage (GTDB taxonomy): Bacteria > Verrucomicrobiota > Verrucomicrobiia > Limisphaerales > JADJPG01 > JADJPG01. The sequence continues at coordinate 5,496 of JBDHQG010000216.1, read as the reverse complement.
GTGCCGAGCCCGAGGCTGACGATTGCTGCGGTGAAGGCGATCCCCCGAAGGATTGGTTTCATAACATCAAATGTGTCAGGTCACGCTACCACGGCGTTTCGCCGTATCGAATAAGAAGTGACATGCACACCGTATCGACTCAAGAGCCACCACCGCTATTCATCGACCTAAAACAAGACGTAACTCGTTCCACTAAAGGAATTAAGCGAACATAAAAAGAGGGTGAATGAATTTAGAAAACTGATTTTACAAATCGCGTTTGCTTACCACTCAAAGATTTCCCTGGCTGAAGATGCCAGCCACAACGATTCACCTTTCTCGCACGCATCCCGGGACATTTTCCATCTCGCCGAGCGTGCGTTGACGACGGCGAGCTTGCGCCCGGCGGCCCGTTTCACTACCACTCCTCGTCATGACACCACGCTGCCTTGCCTTGCCCCTCGCCTTGCTCGTTGCTCAAGTCACGCTCGCCGATGGTCCATCGGACAACGTCGCCGACAAGGTTCGCCGCATCCCGCCGCCGGGAATCAAAATCAGCGACACGGATCGCGCGGAGCTGGCGGAAGGCGTCGCCAGGCTCGGCAAGGAGATCGAGACGCTGCGCGGCGAATTGAAATCCAAACCGCCGCTGCTGGAACTGCTCCCCGACGTGGAGATTTATCACAAGGCCGTGGACTGGGCGCTGCGCTACGACGAGTTCTTCAAGACGAACGAAACGCGCTCCGCCCGCGCCCTGCTCGCGCTCGGGATGGAACGCGCGCAATCCCTCCGCGATGGCGCCGCGCCGTGGCTCAGCGCGACGGGCCTGGTCGTGCGCGGCTATCTCTCGCGCATCGACGGCTCCGTGCAGCCGTACGGGCTCGTCGTCCCGACGTCGTTCCGACCAAATTCATCGCACCAACATCGTCTCGACTTCTGGTTTCATGGCCGCGGCGAAACGCTCTCGGAACTCGACTTCATCTACGGACGTCAGCGTTCCGCCGGCGAGTTCACACCGCCGAACGCGTTCGTTCTCCACACCTATGGCCGCTACTGCAACGGCAACAAATTCGCGGGCGAGACGGATGTCTTTGAAGCCTTGGAGCACGCGAAGAAGTTTTATCCCATCGACGAGAATCGTCTCGTCGTGCGCGGCTTCTCGCTCGGCGGCGCGGCCTGCTGGCACATGGCCGTGCATCATACGTGGCGCTGGGCGGCGGCGGCGCCGGGCGCGGGATTCTCAGAGACGCCGGATTTTCTCAAGGTCTTCCAAAACGAAAAGCTCAAGCCCACCTGGTACGAGCAAAAGCTCTGGCACCTCTACGACTGCACCGACTGGGCGTTGAACCTCCATCACTGCCCGACCGTGGCCTACAGCGGCGAGAACGACAAACAGAAGCAGGCCGCCGACATCATGGCCACCGCGATGTCCAAGGTCGGCCTCGATCTCACGCACATCATCGGGCCGAAAATGGGCCACAGCTATGACGCCGCTTCAAAGAAGGAGATCAACCGCCGCATCGACAGCCTCGCCGAGCTCGGGCGCAATCCCGTGCCGCCGCGCGTCCGCTTCACCACCTGGACGCTCAAATACAATCGCATGCACTGGATCGTGCTCGACGGCCTTGATCGTCACTGGGAACGCGCCACGGTGGACGCCGATTTCTCCGGCGGCTTGCTCGACAACTCCATTCGCATCACCACGAAGAACGTCTCCGCGTTCACGCTCACGTTCGAGGCCGGCCAGTGCCCGCTCGACAACACCAAGACTCCGCGCGTGTTCATCGACAGCAGCAAGCCCACCGCGCCGCGCGTGAAGTCCGACCGCTCGTGGACCGCGAGCTTCCGCAAGTCCGGCAGCCGCTGGGAACTCGTCGAAGAGACGGACGACTCCTCGAAGCTCCGCAAGCGCCACGGCCTGCAAGGCCCCATCGACGACGCGTTCATGGACTCGTTTCTCATGGTGCGTCCGACCGGCAAAGCGCAGCACGAAAAAGTCGGCGCGTGGGTGAACTCCGAGATGAACCGCGCCCTCGAACAATGGCGCCGCCAGTTCCGCGGAGACGCCCGCGTGAAGGATGATTCCGCCGTCACGGACGCCGACATCGCCGCGCACAACCTCGTGCTCTGGGGCGACCCCGCGAGCAACCAGCTTCTCGCGAAGATTGCGGACAAACTCCCGATCGAATGGAACGCAAAGAGCGTGAAAGCTGGCAAGGAATCGTTTGCTTCTGCCAGCCATGCACCGGTGATGATTTATCCGAATCCTCTCAACCCGAAGAAGTATGTGGTGCTCAACAGCGGCTTCACCTTCCGCGAATACGATCAGCTCAACAACGCCCGTCAGGTGCCGAAGCTGCCGGACTTCGCCGTGGTGGATGTGAGCCAGCCCGCCACGTCTCGCGCCCCTGGCGGCATCGCCACCGCGGGCTTCTTCGACGAACGTTGGGAGCTGACCTCGTCGAGCACCAAGCCGTGGTGAGTCGGTGTGTCAGCGCGAAAAGCCGCCGCTGACAAAATCGCGAATCACATCCAGCTCCTCGTCGCCGGCGATGGTGTGAACCTTCGCGAACTCGCGCCATGTGATGTTCAGCCCGGCGGACTTCAGTCCATCCACCTGCTTGCGCACCTCGGCGCACGGAATGAGTGGATCCTGTGTGCCGTGCGTGAACAACATGCGTTGCTCTTTCGCGACGGGCGAAAGCTCCTGCAACAACCGCGCCGGTTCGTGGACGTAGCCGCTCACGCCAACAAAACCGGCGAACCGGTGCGGATAGCGAAAGCCAACATCGACCGTCAACAGGCAGCCTTGGGAGAAACCGAAGAGCACTGTCTCTCCTGTCGGAAAACCGTTCGCCCGCTGGGCATCAAGCAGCGCGAACAGCAGCTTGCGGCTGCGCTCGATGCCCGGCCCGGGATTGCCCGCGAAGTCATACCACGAATAGCCGCCGTAGTAGTCATCCGGCGCGTTCACGAGCAGATAGTTCAGCCACGGCAAACGCAGCGCCGACGGCATCCAGCGGTAACCCGCCGTGCTGTCGCCCAGTCCGTGCAACGCGATCAGCAGGCGTTTGGAATCCTTTTGCGCCGCCGGATAAAACTCAGTCTCAAGCATGGCGCGCATTCAACGGGAAGCCGGGAGCGGATGCAAATGTCCAATGACGCAATGACCAATGCCCAAGGTTGCCCGAATTGATCCCGCCTGGGTCATTGCATCATTGCATCATTGGTCATTGGTCATTGGTCATTGCGTCATTCGTCCTTCGCTCCTTTACCAGTTTTCGCTTGCGCCCCCGCTCTGCCCGCCCGAAAACACTTCCTCCATGTTTACCGAAGTGAAGAGCGTCCATTTCATCGGCATCTGCGGCACCGCGATGGCCAGCGCCGCCGCCGCCATGAAGGACAAGGGCTACGTCGTCACCGGCTCGGACCAGAGCGTCTATCCGCCCATGTCCACCTTCCTCGCCTCGAAACAAATCGAGGTGATGAACGGCTACTCCGAATCCAATCTCAACCACAAGCCTGACCTCGTCGTCGTCGGCAACGCCATCTCCCGCGGCAACCCGGAAGCCGAGCTCGTGCTCGAACGCAAGCTGCGCTTCTGCTCGCTGCCCGAGCTGCTCAAGGAATACTTCATTCGCGGCAAACGCTCCGTCGTCGTCGCCGGCACGCACGGCAAGACCACCACCACCTCGCTGCTCACCTGGGTCTTCGAGCACAACGGACTGAACCCGTCCTATCTCATCGGCGGCATCCCGAACAACTTCGGCGCCGGCGCGCGCTTCACGGACAGCGAATGGTTCATCATCGAGGGCGACGAGTACGACACTGCCTTCTTCGACAAGCGCAGCAAGTTCATCCATTACCTGCCCGAGGTCGCGATCATCAACAACCTCGAGTTCGATCACGCCGACATCTTCGACAACCTCGCCGCGATCCAGAAAACCTTCTCGCACTTCATCCGGCTCATCCCGCGCAACGGCCAGCTCTTCGGCAACGGCGATGATCCGAACCTCGCGCCGCTGCTCAACGTCACGCACTGCCCGGTGAAACGCTTCGGCCTCGGCGAGGACAACTCGGTGCGCGCGTTCAACCTCAAGTTCGGCCCCACCGCCAGCGAGTTCGAGATTCCCTCCGCGAAGTTCCACATCGACATGGTGGGCGAGCTCAACGTGCGCAACGCACTCGCCGTCGTCGCTGCCGCGAAACATTGCGGGCTCAAGAACAGCCAGATTCAAAGCGCCTTCTCGACGTTCAAGGGCATCAAGCGCCGCATGGAAGTGCGCGGCATCTCCGGCGGCGTCACCATCGTCGATGACTTCGGCCATCACCCCACGGCCATCCGCGAGACGCTGCGCGCGCTGCGCCTGAAGTTCGCCGGGCAAAAGGTCTGGGCCATCTTCGAGCCGCGCTCGAACACCACGCGCCGGAATGTTTTCCAGACCGAACTCGCCACCTCCTTCGCCGACGCCGACGGCATCGTCGTTTCACAAGTCGCCAAGCTGGAGCAACTGAAGCCCGAGGAACGCCTGAACCCCGAGCAGTTGATGAAGGACATCGCCGCCACCGGGAAGCCGACCGCCTACCTCGCCGACGTGGACGCCATCGTGGAACACATCGCGAAGAACGTGCAGGGCGGCGACGTGGTGTGCGTCTTCAGCAACGGCGGCTTCGGCAACATCCACGCCAAGCTGCTGGAACGGTTGAAGGCGCGGCGTTGAGCGCGCCTGTCATTCGCAGTCGAGGCGCAGGCGGAAGAAGCGGTGCGGCTGGCCGGCGGGGAACGCTGCCCGGTGGTTGAAGCCGTTGATGGTTGTGCCGCGCGTGAGGTTCTGCCACGGGCCGGTGACTTCCCGCGCGCCTTGCAGCATAAAACCGGTCCCGGACCACAAAACCACAACACCTTCTCCCTGTCGGTGGATGCCCAGGCTCGGCGCGGTTCGGGCGGCGGCGCATTGCAGGGCGCCTTCACCCCAGAGTTCCACGCGCAGGCCGGTGGGATCGGATCCCGGAACGCCACCGGGGCCGCCGTTGTTGACCACGAAGGTCAGGCGGTTGGTGCCGGCGACGAAGCCGCTGGTGATGGTGAACGGGGTCCAGCTGGCGAACTGGTTGGTGTTCGACTGGCCGGTGCTCACGCCGTTGATGAGGATGTCCACGCCGCCGTTGTCCGTGGCCCAGCGCCCGGCGATGCGCGCGCTCGCGGCGAAGAACCCGGTGAGGTCGAAGGTGGTCTCGTAGCGGTAATTGTAGGTGCCCACGCCGTCGCTCAGCCCGATGGTGTCGGTGGCGGGGGAAATCCATGCGCTCATGGAATTGCTGCCAAGCCACGGCGGAATCGGGAAGCCGCCGACGTCGGTGGCTACGTATGCAGTGCTGCCGCCGAAGGTGAGGCGGTAGTGCGGGTCAACATTGTCGTCCTGCAACGGCCGGCCCGCATTGTCCACGCCGGTGTTGTAGAGGCCGGGGATCGGACGGCCCGGCGCGGGCAGCGGGGTGATGCAGAGGTCGTCGAAC